>QIBA01000035.1 GCA_003225175.1 Acidobacteriota bacterium | reverse complement strand
ATCACCACCGCAACCACCCTATGGACAGGTACGCCTGTTTTCATAGAAGGATGACAGGTCTACTTCTTCCTCGCATTTCGGAGGCAGAGACATCTGCCAGAGAGCAGCAATTTACAATGGACAATTCACGTACTGCGAACACCACGAATACATAGACCTCAATAGGGGTGTCAATTCTTTGCCGAAACGAGTTCTTCTTCTCTTACTGATTTTGACTGCACTGATCTGGGCTGGATGCGGGGGAAATAAAAGTACCACCACCGCCGGAGTGGCAATAACGATCTCGCCAACAACAGCGAGCGTCGCAGGTGCGACAACCCAGCAATTTACGGCCACAGTCACCGGCTCTACCAACACGGCGGTGACTTGGCAAGTCAACGGCGCGACAGGTGGAGACGCGACAAACGGTACGATCAGCACAACCGGGCTGTACACGGCGCCAGCGGTGCTGCCGACCACAATTACCGTCGCAGTAAGCGCGGTTGCGCAGGCGGATACTACCAAGACCGCCGTTGCGGTCGTAACGCTCACAGCTCCCGCGGTTACAATCACAATCAGTCCAACCAGCGCTACGGTTATGGCCGGCGCGCCGCAGCAATTCACTCCGACGGTGACAGTGACCGGAAGCACAAATAATGCGGTCAATTGGAGCGTCAGCGGCGTGCAGGGCGGCGATGCCATTCACGGAACTATTGACGCAACTGGTTTGTACACTGCGCCCGCTTCACCTCCCAAATCTGCGATAACGGTCACGGCTACGTCGCAGGCAAACACGGCCTTTTCGGCATCGGCTCCGGTTACCCTGCAATTCGGCAACGCGAGCCTGAACGGCACTTATGTATTTTTCGTGAGCCAGGGGGATAACAGCTCAGGCTCAGGGTTCGCGTATCGAGGCGGCACGCTTCAGGCGGATGGGGCTGGACACATCACAGCTGGCGTGAGCGACGGCAATTCTGGCGCTGGTCCCTCTACCGGTGTTCCCCTAACGGGAACGTATTCCGTAGGCGCTGATGGACGCGGCACGATGACGCTTACCGACGCCTCTAGCTCGCATACTTTTTCATTTGCTCTTACTTCGAGTGCGCGCGGGCAGGTGATTGCCTTCGACTCTACGGCGGTGACCTCCGGATTCATTCGTTTGCAAGATCCAGCGGCGGTTACCGGCGGCGTGAGCGGGCCATTCGTCTTCGGCATGTCGGGTGACAACGCAGGGCCGGCGGCGGCAGTCGGTCAGCTTACATTCAGCGGTGCGACTGTAACGGGAACGGAGGATGTGAATACCGCTAGCGGAGGTCCCGTATCGGGAACGGGAATTGTGGGATCCTTTACGGTACCAGCGGGAGGGAGGGGCACGGCAACTCTAAACAGCGCGCAGTTCGTGTACTACATCATCGACGGATCTACGCTCGTGATGATGAATTTGGATGTCTCAGGACTACGAATCGCTGGAACCGCATTTGCGCAATCGACCGGGCAGTTCAGTAATGCTTCTCTTGGGTCAAGCGCATTTTTTGCGAATGGTTCGGCCGTCTCTGGGAACAAGCCGTACGCTCTGGCCTCGCGCTTCGATACGAATGCCGCGACTGGTCAATTCAGTGGCGGGGTTGTAGATGCGAACAACGGCGGAGCAATGACCACAAATACTGCATTTTCTAGTGGAGCAAGCTATAGTGTGGCGGCAAGCGGAAGAGGCCAAATTGGGACCGGTTCATCGAATTTCATCGTGTGGCTGGCTTCGCAGAAGCAAGGAGTAATCCTACAGATTGACCCAAGCTTCGTAGCCACTGGGCAGCTGTTCCGGCAACAGACTGGATTTCAATTGGTAACGGGTGGATATGCGTTCGCTACGGCGGGAGTCAACTCTGCGGGGAGTGTGTTGCAGGCCATCGATGGTCAACTCACCATTGCTGGCCTGGGCACTTCTTTGTCCGGTATGGAGGACGTCAACAGTGGGACCGCGCAGATATCGCGAACACTCACCGGAAATCTGACCGCTGGGACGAACGGTCGCGCCTCGTTTACGAGTACTTCGGCTTCGGCGAACTACGCTTTCTATTTCGTGAGTCCTGACAAGTTCATAATGCTCTCAGCGGATCCAAACACTGTGTTTTCGGGAACCGCGGAAAGACAGTGCTCGGACTGCCAGTTTTGACGTGTGGTAGAGACGCAGCATGCTGCGTCTCTACCCTGGAACGCAGAAACACCTGGGGCAGATTTGGGTTAGATGCTTATAGCCCCTAACTTCGTCTTTACTAATATGCGCAAGGCTTTCATTACGGCACTCGGCATTGGGCTTGCGCTGATCCTGCCGGCGACTCTGCACGCGCAGGAGCATGCCAAGCGTCTGGTTCTGAAAGATGGTTCGTATCAGCTGGCCACGAAGTGGGAGATCCAGCGCGATCGGGTTCACTTCTACAGCGCTGAGCGCTACGACTGGGAAGAGGTTCCGTACAGCCTTGTCGATTGGGATGCCACGAACAAGTTCAACAAGGAAAATCCGCGTGGTCTCAATCCGAACGTCAGTGCCGAGGAGATGAAGCAAGCCGACGCGGAGGAGAAAGCAGAGCGCGAGAAGGCAGAGGCGGCGCGTCCGCTGGTCGCGCCCGGATTGTGGCTTCCGGACAGTGGCGGCGTCTTCCTGCTTGATCATTATCGCGGCCAGGCGCAGCTGGTCGAGGTGGTGCAGAACGGCGGAGAACTCAACAAGCAGATAGGCAAGAACATCATGCGCGGAATCATCAACCCGATTCCCACGGGGTCGAAGGAAAGCATTGAACTCAAGGGTGCAAGCGCGCGCGTCCAGTCGCACGAGAGTTCGCCGGCCATCTATGTGGATGTGACAACCTCGAACTCCGACGAGAAGACTAATCAGCCGTCGCCGGAGCTGAATCGGCCGGATCGGTTCAAGATCGTCCGCGTACAGCCGAAGAAGGGCACTCGCGTCGTTAGTAACGTGAAGATTTCCCTGCTCGGCAAGGTTTCAAATCAGGAAGACATTGTTCCCGCCACGGCGGAAGTCGTGAGTAACGGCGAATGGGTAAAGCTGACCCCAGAACGTCCTCTGGCTCCAGGGGAGTATGCGCTCGTTGAGATGCTCGATCCGAAGACGATCAATATGTTTGTGTGGGATTTTGGCGTCAACCCCAATGCGCCAGCCAACGCAACTGCGTGGACACCTCAGCCTGTAAAGGAAAAGCCGACAGCTACAGATGCCAGTCCCGTTTTAAGTTCTAGGCCGAAGTAAACCCAACCTGAACAGGGAGATCACTGAGGGAATGGAGGTTTTGCTCCATACATTACATTTTGACGCCGGACGCAATACTGCACCCACGCAACAGTAGCTTTAGCAGTAGATAGGGAGTCTTCACCGCCCAAAAGGGTGTCGGTTCGGATGACACACCACAAGCCCCTCAGTGGCCTCCGTGCCCTCGGTGTTCAAAGTTTCTTGGTGTTACTGCAGCATTCCCTGCTGGGCGATGGCGATGTTGTCGCGGGTGGAGTTCTTGACCATGTACATCATCTCGTCGGCTTGACGGATGATTTCGTGGGCGCTCTTGGCATCTTCTGGATAAGTCGCAACTCCCATGCTGGCGCGGCAAGTCAGGTTTAGGCCCTCTTCCTCGAGGAATTGCGCATTTCGCATTACATCGCGAAGCCGCCGAGCTACGACGAGAGCCGAATCCTTTCCCGTTTGGGGAAGAAGGACGACGAATTCGTCGCCTCCGTAGCGGAAGGCATAATCAATAAGTCGCAGATGCGACTTGATCATGAATCCGATCTCGTTCAGCAGCTTGCTTCCCACAAGGTGTCCATGCGTGTCATTGACCTGTTTAAAGTGGTCAAGGTCAATGAAGATAACGCTGAACTCGTAGTTGAAACGATGGGACCGGTAGACCTCGGCTTCGAGGGTTTTGTACAAATGCCGAGCGTTGTACAGGCCGGTGCAATCGTCGGTGATCGTGAGTTCCTGGATTTTTTCAACGGCGCGGGCGTTCTCAATGGCAATGGCAGCGTAGTCACAGAGCGCGTGCAGGAAGAACATCTCGTTGTCCGAGAAGCTCTCCATGGCGCAGTTGATCAGCTGGATCACGCCGAGGACCCGATGCTTCGACTTGAGTGGGACGCAGATGATCGAGCGCGTCTGCCACTTCGTCATTTCGTCGATACGCTTGGCAAAGCGAGGATCGTTGTAGACGTCAGGAACAAGGAGAGACTCGCCATGCTTGGCAACCCAGCCGGCGATGCCTTCTCCGACTTTCAGGCGGATGCTCTTAAGTGCGTCAGCAGCGTCACCGACGGCGATGGCAAAATAGAGTTCGTCTTTCTGCTCGTCGACCATCAGTAGCGACCAAGTGTCTGGGCGGAAGAAGACGGCCATCTTTTCCATGATGGTCTGCAGAATTGAGTCCAGATTGAGAGAAGACGTGAGGGCTTTGGCGACATCATGGAAGATACTGATCTCTTCCATCTGCCGTTTGCGGTCGGTACCGGTGGCCTCACTCATCGAGTTCAAAGATGACCCAAATTGGGAGCGACTTGGGGAAAGCGACCCAAACCCCATTCAGCCTTCTCCTACTTCAGATAATGCTCATTATCCCCTAGACTCAAAAAGAGATATACCCCGCATTACATGAAAAGTAAACATTACTTTCGCGGCCAGATTGCCCCATTCGTGGTGCAACCCTATGATTTTGCTGCGTTATGAGGCTATGCCACAAGCCCGGGTGTATAACGAAATAGCGTGAGTGGCTTTGGCGAAAAGATGCGCCGGGAGAGGGAGATGCGGGATGTCTCTCTTGAGGAAATCTCGGAGTCGACTAAGATCGGCACGCGGTCGCTGCGGGCACTGGAAGAAGAAGATTTCGACAAGCTCCCTGGTGGAATTTTCAATAAGGGTTTCGTTCAGGCTTACTCTCGCTTCCTTGGCCTGGATGAAGAGCAAGCTGTAGCCGACTTTGATCAGGCTTGGCGCGAGCATCAGTCCGCGAAAGGGCCACTGGTGGAACTCCAACCAGAATCGCAGCCTGAAGAACCTGCGACATCTTCCAATCAGATGCTACTGATGGCTGCCATCGTGCTCTTGGCCGTCGTGGCGCTTGGATACTCAGTGAAACGTTATCTGAGCGTCAGAGGCGAAAGCAGCGCAGCCTCTCAGCCTGAGGTGCAGCAGGTTGCCTCCTCGTCGTCCGAAGCCCGGCAGCAGCCATTATCTCCCGCCTCAAGTCCCATTTCGAAACCTGCAGTGCCGTCGAATGTTGATTCCGAGCCGAATCAGGCGAAGGGTCATCCATCCCGGGCTGATTCTTCCCCGGAGAAGCTAAATACAGTTCAGACCAAAACAACGAACTCAACAGAAGCCGCAGCTGCACGAGCGTCTAACTCGGCGATTCTTCTGCAGGTGACCGCGCTTGAGGACTCATGGCTTTCAGTTTCGGCCGATGGCAAGAGTCTGGGGCAGGGAATCCTCAACGCACAGAAGAGTCGCACCATTCGCGCGAACAAAAAAGTTCGCCTGCGCGTCGGAAATGTGGCTGGTGTGGAGGTTTCGTTCAACGGCAGATCGGTAAATATCGACGGCGGGCCGAAGCAGGTGAAAGAGCTGATTTTCACGCCTGAAGGACTGCAGCAATAACCCCATTTGCATCCCGATTTCTGCCGTTCAGCCGTCAAATTGCGCCTCACATAGATGCGGAGTTAATGCCTTAAGTGGACATGATTATAATGACTTAGCAGTGCACAGATTGCTTGCCGATGGGGTGAGTGTCTGCTAACGTACTCTGAACAGCAAAGAAGTCAGTCACCCCTCGTGTGTGCGTCTTCCAAGGCTCTGTCCCTCAGGCGCTAACTGCTGCCTATAAATAATTCTGTGGAGGAGTAAAAGCTTGTCTTCCCGTGATCGTTTTCTATTCACGTCTGAGTCGGTGACCGAGGGTCATCCGGACAAAATCGCCGATCAGATTTCCGACGCTATTCTTGATGCCTGTATTGAAAAAGACCAATACAGCCGCGTGGCATGCGAAACGCTGCTCACAACGGGACTGGCATTCATTGCCGGTGAAATCACCACCAAGGCATATGTAGATTTCCCATCGATCGTTCGTGGCACCGTCACCGCGGTGGGATACACCGATGCGGGATTTGGCTTCGATTCCCAGACCTGCTCGGTGATCTCCTCGATCCACGAACAATCGCCTGACATCGCGATGGGGGTTGATCCCGGTGGTGCCGGTGATCAGGGCATGATGTTCGGCTATGCAACCAACGAGAACGAAGATTACATGCCGACTCCGATTTCGATGGCTCACAAACTCACTCGCCGGCTCTCAGAAGTCCGCAAGAGTGGCATCCTTGATTTCCTCCGTCCCGATGGCAAATCCCAAGTAACAGTCGAATACGATACCAACCACAAACCGGTCCGCGTGGACGCGGTGGTAGTCTCCACACAGCACTGCGAGACGGTGGATAATCGCCGCCTGCGCGCCGAAGTACTCGAACAAGTTATTCAGCAGGCGATTCCAGAGCATCTTCTCGACGCGGATACGAAGTATCACATCAATCCCACGGGACGTTTCGTCGTGGGTGGTCCGATGGGGGATACAGGCCTCACTGGGCGGAAGATCATCGTCGATACCTACGGCGGTATGGGACGTCACGGCGGCGGCGCATTCTCGGGCAAGGATCCGACAAAAGTCGATCGCTCTGCCTGCTACATGGCTCGCTATATCGCGAAGAACGTTGTGGCTGCTGGTTTGGCCGATCGCTGCGAAGTGCAATTGGCATACGCAATCGGCGTCGCGGATCCGGTGAGCGTGCTGGTCGATACGTTTGGCACAGGCAAGCTTCCGCAGACGCAGATCGAGAACCTGGTCCGCGAGCACTTCAAGCTCACGCCGAAAGGCATTATCGAGTCGCTGAACCTGCGTCGTCCAATTTACAAGAAGACCGCGGCCTACGGCCATTTCGGACGCAAGGAGTCCGAATTCACCTGGGAAGCGACCGATAAGGCTGCCGCTCTCAAGGCCGCTGTTGCAGGACAGGGCATCGCAATCGCGAAGTAGATTTTCTTTGGAGCGGCTGTAGTGGCAGTCGCTCCGCTCTTAGTTTCCCGATTCGCCACAAGCGCCACACGCTGAGGGCACACGTTAAGGAGAGCATGGCTACGGCAACTGCAACTCAAATTCCTTTTGATGTAAAAACCATCGAGCTGGCGGATCAGGGCAAGAGGCGCATCGAGTGGGCCAACCAATCGATGCCGGTGCTCCAGAGCATCCGCAAAGAGTTCATCAAGAATCAGCCGCTGAAGGGCATCCGCATCTCGGCGTGCCTGCACGTCACCACGGAAACCGCAAACCTCGCGATCACGTTGCGTGACGGCGGTGCCGATGTTGTGCTTTGCGCCTCGAATCCGCTAAGCACGCAGGATGACGTGGCCGCTTCGCTGGTTCGCGATTACAACATCTCGACCTTCGCGATCAAGGGCGAAGACAACGACTCCTACTACTCACACATCCTAAGCGCCCTCGATCATAAGCCACACCTGACCATGGATGACGGCGCTGACCTCGTTACCACCGCGTTGACTAAGCGTCAGGACGTGGTTGAGGGCATCATCGCCGGCACAGAAGAAACTACCACGGGCGTGATTCGTCTGCGTGCCATGGCGAAAGACGGTGCTCTGCGCTATCCGATCATCGCGGTGAACGATGCCGATACGAAGCACATGTTTGACAACCGCTATGGCACTGGCCAATCCACGATTGATGGTGTAGTTCGCTGTACCAACGTGCTGCTCGCCGGCTCCAAGTTCGTGATCGCCGGCTACGGTTGGTGCGGACGCGGTCTGGCATCGCGCGCCAAGGGGATGGGTGCAGATGTAATCATCACGGAAATTGATCCTACAAAGGCTCTCGAAGCCGTGATGGATGGCTTCCGCGTGATGTCCATGGCTGAAGCCGCGAAGATCGGCGATGTCTTCGTAACCGTCACCGGCAATAAGAACGTAATTGCCAAAGAGCACTTCGAGGTAATGAAGAACGGGGCGGTAGTTGCAAACTCCGGACACTTCAACGTGGAAATTGACATTCCTGCTTTGGAAAAACTTGCATCAGCGAAGCGTGCCACCCGCGATTTTGTCGACGAGTACGCATTGAAAGATGGCCGCAAGATCTATCTGCTCGGTGAGGGCCGCCTGATAAATCTGGCCGCCGCCGAAGGTCATCCAGCGTCTGTGATGGACATGAGCTTCGCCAATCAGGCGCTCTCCTGCGAATACCTTGTGAAGAACTACAAGAACCTCGAGAAGAAAGTTTTCCCGGTTCCAGTTGATCTCGACAAGCGCGTCGCACGCCTGAAACTCGAAGCGATGGGCGTAAAGATCGATAAGCTCACACCACAACAGGAAGAGTACCTGGCAAGCTGGAGCGAAGGAACTTAATCCCAGATTGGCTGTTTCGGAGCGCCGGGCGCAATTGCCCGGCGTTTTGTTTGGACCGCTATCGACCAATGCCGACGTACTCAAACCCAAGCGACCGCATTCTCACTGCATCGAGGATGTTCTTGGTGTCCACAATCAACGGACGTTTGAGTGATCGCTTGATCCGATCGTAGTCGAGGCTGCGGAACTCGGACCATGCAGTGCCGAGTACCAAGGCATCGACTCCTTCCGCAGCGGCGTAGGCGTTATCGCAATAACGAACAGATCCGTTCAACTCGGCGCGAGCTCCTTCGATCGCCGCGGGATCATAAGCCCGTACCTGAGCGCCCATGTTCACTAATCGCTTTGCCAGTTGCATGGAGGTCGAGGCAACAACGGAGTTGCTGTTGGGCTTGAACGCCAAACCCAACAGTCCGACTTGCTTACCTTGCACGGATTGCAGCGCCGATGACAGTTTTGTCATGATGCGCTCACATAAGCTCTGATTTACTTCGCGTGCAGCGCTGAGAATCTTGAGCGATACACCATTGCTTACGGCGAGCTGTGCCAAAGATTCCATTTCGGCTTCGACAAAAGGGCCACCAATGGAGGTCCCCGGCTGGAAGCAGCGCGGTGCAATCTTTTTGTCGAGTCCCAGGGCCAAAGCGAGATCGACAGCATCTGCTCGCACGTGCTCGCAAAGCGTGGCGAGTTCATTAATGAACGAAATCTTCGTGGCTAGGAAGGCTGTCGAAGCTTCACGAGCCAGTTCGGCGGTTTCGTGATTGGTCACGATGACCGGCACGCCGCGCATCACCAGGGGCCGGTACAGCATCTTCATCGCCTGGATGGCAGCATTTGAATCGGTACCGAGCAGAATGCGGTCCGGCCAATTGAAGTCTTCGACAGCGCAACCGTCAGTTACGAAAACGGGATGCGAGACAATTGCGATCTTTGATCCGGCAGAACGCAAGCTGCGCTCGATGCGCGATGCTGTGCCCACGGGCGCTGGGCTGCTAATTACCAATATGTGATCGTCGGTGCAGAAACGGGAAAGACGGGTAGCCACTTCCTCAAGGCCATCCTGGCTGTCTTGAGCGATGAAGATCATCAGCGACTTGCGGCAAGTGCGTTCGACGTCGTGCGAAAACGCGAGTCGGCCGGAGCGGACATTGCGCCGGACGACTTCCTTCAAATTTTTTTCGTAGTAAGGCGTCTCATCCCGGGCGAGTGAGGCGATACGCGGTACATCTTCGTGAAAGCATGTAACTGGCAGCCCAAAATCGGCTAGACACGATGAAACCACCGTTGCCAGATAGCCGGTTCCGTATACCGCGTGGTGCATGAAGCCTCCTGGGGTCTTGGGGAGCCGGGTAGCGCGCTCTGCAGGGGGAGAGTGCTCATTAGTTTTATGCTGTGTTTAACAAGCTGACAACGTGCGGGAAGGTCATGTACTGCGGGGAGTGGCCCTAGTGGCTTGTGTTTGCCGCAGCTTGTCCATTCCGAGCAGAGCCGAGGATCCCCATAGCTGCCAGCAAGGTAAGGGTAGGGATTCCTCGGTTCGCTTCGGAATGACAAACCTAACGAGCCTCGTACACTGTGTGTCCGCCGAGCACAGTACGCAATACCTTCGTTTGCAGAATTTCAGGAGCACCTACGCGCGTAATGTCCCGATCCAGGACAACAAAGTCGGCGAGATAACCAGGAACGAGTATCCCTTTTATTTTCTCCTCGAATTCTGCGTAGGCAGCGCCCCATGTGTACGCATAAATCGCCTGATGGATATTCAGCTTTTGGTCAGCAAAGTAAGACTTCGTACCGGCTTCATTCATTCGGGTAACTGAAGCATAGAGGCCTCGAAAAGGTGTGATCGGCTCGACTGGATAATCGGTCCCGAAAGCAAGACGCCCGGTGGATTTAAGAAATTCAGCCCAGGCATATGAATTCTTGGCCCGTTCTGGACCAATCCGAGTCTCTGCCCAGTTCATATCTGTGAGCAGGTGATTGGGCTGCATTGACGCAATTACGCCTAGTTCATGAAACCGTGGAATATCAGAAGGCGCGACCACCTGAGCATGCTCAATTCGAAAACGGAAGTCCAGCGGCGACTGCGACCCCGCCGGAGTCTTGGAATGGTTAGCCTTAACCTGGCGTAAAGCTTCCTGAAACGCGTTTAGCGCCATGTTGGCACCGCGATCTCCGATCGCATGAAAGCCAATCTGAAAACCCGAGGAGGCGCGTTCAATTGTCATCTTCGTTAGCGTGGCCTGATCGTACTGCGGCAACCCGGCGTTCTTCGGATTATCGGAATAAGGCTGCAGCATCGCTGCGGTGCCCGATCCCAAGGATCCGTCCATAAAACCCTTGAGCTGGGTGGTGTGCAGCATCGCATCGCTGCTGGGATGATGAGCTCGCTGCTGGATGAGCGTCTTGACAGGATCGTTGAAGCGCAGCCACTCGGCAATGCGTAACGTGAGTTTGCCTTCTCGTCTGAGCTGGTCGTAAACGAGGAAATCTTCCCAGGCGGAGTTGTCCTGAGCCGAAGTGAGTCCCCATTGTGCCGCCTCGCCCAGGACCAGCTCGATGGCTTGCCGACGTTTGGCTGCTGAGAGGGGTGGAATGATCTTGTAGAAAGCCTCCTTCGTGCTTTCGCGAACGATTCCTGTGAGCTCGCCGGAGCTGTCCCGATCAGCCTGGCCGCCGGGGATCTCTTTGCTATTGCGATTCAGTCCTGCGATCTTCAGCGCGGCTGAATTGGCAACCGCGATGTGTCCATCGACGCGTACAAAGAATGCAGGATGGCCTGGGGTGACCGCGTCCAGATCTTGCCTGTTAGGCAGCTGCTGCGATTGCCACAGCGTGTGATCCCAGCCACGACCGATCATCCATTCGCGGGGAGCAGCTTTCTTGGTACCGTCCGCGATCCGCTGCTTCATCTCGTTCAGGGAGCGCACGCCGACCAGATCAAGCTCGAGTTTTGCCTGCCCGCCGCTGGCTAGATGACAATGAGCATCATTGAATCCCGGCATGACGAACTTGCCGCGCAGGTCGACAATTTGCGTCTTTGCTCCTTTGTGGCTCAGAACTTCATCGCCACCCACCGCGATGATTTTGCCGTTGGCGACGGCAATAGCTTTCGCTCTTGGTCCATCAGTGGCAGTGAAAGCATCACTTGGCGTTGAGAAGTGTCCGCCGGTGTAGATGTCGGCGTTGCTGAAGATAACCTCGGCGGTTTGTGTGAAGGAGGCGGAGGTCAAGAGCAAAAGCAGACAGAGCAGGCTTTTTGTCACGGTATGCGTTCCAGAGTCGAGGACCTTTGATCAATATAGCCTCTTGGCAGTAGGTCAGCGCATGGATTACCTGGTTCCAGCCCCCTCGGCCGGTACAAGCTTGCAACTGGAATGCGGCCTACGAAATAGAGCATGTTTTTGGTCGGAACGTCGTTGAATAATGCTCCCCAGCTGCAGGCCATCTTAGCGTCTTCAGACTCGTACCGGCCGGGCGGCTGGAACCACATAATCAACGGCACACCTTAGAAGAGAGATTGGGGCTATGGCGACAAAGGCCTTCAGATAAAGCTACTCCAGGCCCGCCAACGCAAGCGCTGCAAGCAAAACCCGTTTGAGAGCAAGTGACCGTCCCGAGGGATCGAACCATTCGCGCAAAGTGTGGGCGCCTCCCCCGGTGCCTCCCGCACCTATTGTTACGGCCTCAAGTCCCATGGATATAGGGATATTTGCGTCTGTAGAGGCACGGCGCAGCTGCGACGTGATGCCCAAATGTGCGTCCACTGCCCGCATGACTTCCAGAATTCTGCAGTCGTTCGGAAGCTCTCCCGCTGGTCTATCACCGATCTTCTTGATCTCGACATTCAGTTTTGCGGGGGAGCCATCACGCGATCCGGTCGGAATCTCAGTGTGAATCACACCGCGCAGCTCATCCTCGAGCCGCTGCAACTCTTCTCCTGACGCCGAGCGCAAATCGATACTTACCTGCGCCATTTCGGGAATCGAGTTCACTGATGTCCCGCCGCTGATCACGCCAAAATTGAATGTTGTCTTCGGAGACGAAGGCAGCGCCGTCTGGCTGAATCGCGAAACGACGCGCGAAACCGCGACGATCGGGTTAGGCTGTCCGAAATCACTCCACGAATGACCGCCTGGGCCGCGGACAATCACCTCAAAGCGCCTGCTGCCGAGCGCCTGGCCAATCACGGCATCAGTTCCGCTGCCGTCAATTACGAGCGTGTAACCGATGCGTTCGCGCCATTTGGGCTGTTCGAATAGGTAGCGGAAGCCACGCAAATCTCCTTCGCCCTCTTCGCCCACGTTGCCGATGAACACCAAATCGGACTCATTGCGAATGCGCGCTTCGCGCAGACACATCGCGATTCCAAGCATGGCGGTCAGACCGGCAGCGTTATCACTTACCCCGGGTCCATAAATGCGATCCCGGTCTTCATGAATCGTGATTTCAGTTTCTGCCGGAAAAACAGTATCTAGGTGAGCCGAAATAGCGACGGCACGAAGCTCGCGATCCTCGCCCGGAAGCACACCAATCACATTTCCAATTGCGTCGACTTCGACATCCTCAAGCCCGATTGCTGCAAATTTTCCACGCAGCCATTCCGCACGCGCAGCTTCCCCGAATGGGGGAGCCGGGATACGCGCGATTTGAAGCTGCACGCGCCTCAGTTCCTGCTCTCGCAATTGAAACCAGGCAAAAGCTGCGTGTATGAGACGCATTGCAGCAAGTTGCGCGATTTCCTGCGGCACAGTTTCTGGAGCGGTACGGGTGGGCGAGTCCATGGGAATTAATCGGCGCTGGCAATAGTTGGGCGACTGTCGCGGGCAATGCACTCCATGATCTCGTGATCAAGAAGTGTTCGATGGGATTGTTTGGCTTTCTGGAAGATGCGGTCTACCGTGACCTCATCGGCAGGGAGTCCCTTGCGCTCAAGCCAAAAGACTACATTCGACTTGCCGGACATGGGACCAATCTCGATGATCTGCTCCATTCCAAAGTAATGAGACGGCACGCCTGAATAAACGGTGTTCGCGAGTTCGATGTCTTTCTTGCGGAACGCTTTGATTACTGCAGCCGCGTGCACACCTGTCGCAGTTCGAAAAGCATCATCTCCCAGCACGGGGTAATTCTTCGGAATTGGGACACCTGTGGAGCGAGAAACTGTCTCGCAGTACTCCTTCAATGAGGTAAGGTCCTGATCTTCCCATGGCGCAACGTCCATGAGCTTGAGGTTCACCAGCATCTGGTCCATTTGCGTATTGCCGACGCGCTCGCCGATACCTATTGCGCAAGCGTGGACGCAGTCTGCTCCAGCAGCAAGGGCTGCCAGGGAATTTGCCACGGCAAGGCCACGATCACAGTGCCCGTGCCAGTCGACACGAATTTGCTCCCCGCTAGGCTTCACGATTTCATCGACGACAAAACGGATGAGTGCAGTGACTCCGGCCGGAGTGACATGTCCACAAGTGTCACAAATGACAATTGCGCGTGCGCCGCATTCAATAGCGGTCTTATAAAGTCGTTTTACCGTTTCGGGATCACAGCGTGTCGTATCCTCGGTGACATACATCACCTCTAGACCAAGAGAGCGGGCAAATTTCACTGCGGATTCCGTGGTCTTCAGGAGAAAGTCGTCGCTCCAGTCCTCGACATAGCGGCGGATGGGACTTGATCCAATAAAGGTCGCGGCTTCGATGGGAATACCGACTTTGTCCTGAATCTCAGCTACCGGTCGAATGTCACTCTCGTGAGTTCGCGCCGCGCAGTTTCCCCGAATCTTGAGTTTTGCGTCTCGAATCTCGCGAGCAAGCCGCTCCACATCTGCATAAGATCGCTTTCCGGCGCCCGGCAGTCCCATATCGAGATGGTTGATCCCGAGCTTCTCCATCAGGTGGAGAATACGAAGCTTTTCCTCGATCGTGGGGTCCTTCACTGAAGGTGACTGAAGCCCATCGCGCAACGACTCGTCAGTAAGCATCACGCGGCCGGCAGGCTTGAAAGCAGCGCCAGGAACGTTGTTCCAGTCGTAAATCAGGTCTGAATGCTTCAGGGCCAAGGGTCCGTCCTGGTGGTTATGTCTGCATTTTAGAACGGAAGTCCATAGGTTGGGGATAACGTCGTCTTCCTGTCGCCTACGAAGCATTACTTCGGGCGGAAGTACAAGCCTTCGGCAGCGAGGAAAGACAAAGTGAAGCTCCAAAAGCCAACAAGAAGTAGTAAATGAAGTTGACCATCATCCCGTTGGGTACGATCTCCAACGCCCTGCCAAGAGCATCCAAGAAAGTTTGCGGTGTGGGCGGAACAATTCAAACACTACTCAGGAGAGAGAAAGCATTGGAACCAGATAGAGACATCGGACCGCATGCCGTGAACGAAGCTTTCATAACCAAGGGGAATGGCCGCGAGAAGTAAAAAGAACGCACTTTGCAACGCACGCGTTAGCCAACAAAGAAAGGGCGAAGGCAAGTAACCAATGACTCGCTCCAGCGGTTCGCGTTGCAAATCGGCCCTTGGCTGCGGATTCTATCGCATGGCCTGTTCGACCTCGTCAATCCAATCTGGACGCTTCAACACTTCGCGAGGTTTCGGACCATCCGCGGCGCCGACGATACCATCGCGTTCCATGAGGTCGATCAGGTGCGCTGCGCGCCCGTAGCCAATCCGTAGACGACGTTGCAGCAGCGAAGTGGAGGCCTTTCCAAAGTCGAGTACTAGACGCACTGCATCTTCGAAGAGTTCGTCGTGCTCATCTTCGCCGTCGCCGGCCCCTCCTTGGACGCTGTTGCCTTCCTCTTTCGGAGTTTCGAGGAATTTTTTCTCGTATTCTGCTTCGCCTTGCGAGCGCCAGAATTCGACGACTTGGGCGATTTCCTTCTCTGTTACGAGAGGAGCGTGAACGCGCTGCACGCGAGCGGAACCTGGAGCCAGGAAGAGCATATCGCCGCGTCCGAGTAATGACTCCGCTCCGTTCGCGTCGAGAATCGTGCGCGAATCAACCTTCGTTGCAACGCGGAACGAAATCCGGCTGGGCACGTTGGCTTTGATGAGGCCGGTGATTACGTCGACTGAAGGCCGCTGGGTCGCGAGAATTAAATGGATCCCAACAGCGCGCGCCATTTGTGCGAGTCGCGTAATCGATTCTTCAACGTTCTTCCCGTCGAGCATCATCAGGTCGGCGAGTTCGTCGAGGATGATGACGATGTATGGAAGCGGCTTGTGCTCGCTGTCCTCGTCAAACAGACTAGGCGTGTCTTCTGCAAAGAGCTTGTTGTACTGATCGATGTTGCGGACGCTCTTCTCGGCCAGCAACTTCAGGCGACGCTCCATCTCACGCACGGCGTTGCGCAGCGCGACGGCAGCAAGCTTCGGCTCAGTAATGATCGGCGTGTAAAGATGTGGAACGCCATCGTAGTTTCCGAGTTCGACTCGCTTGGGATCCACGAGAATCAGACGCACCTGATCGGGAGTGGCCTTGAACAGCAGTGACATGATCATCGCGTTGATCGCTACTGACTTACCTGACCCGGTTGAGCCGGCGATCAATAAATGGGGCATGGTCGCAAGATCGGCGGTTATTATTCGGCCGTTGATGTCCTTGCCCAAAGCTAGCGTCAGTCGCGAGCGCGCATCAGCGAAGCTTTGCGACTCAACGATTTCGCGAAGGTAGATCGTCTCCCGCTCGACGTTCGGCACCTGAATGCCGACCGTGCTCTTGCCGGCCATGCGCTCAATCAGGATGCTTTCCGCCTTCATGGCAAGGCATAGGTCTTCGGAAAGGCTGGTGATGCGGCTGTACTTGATTCCCGCTTCGGGCTTCATCTCGAAAGTCGTAACTACCGGGCCGGGGTTGATGTGCGTAATGGTGCCATGAACATCGAACTCCGCACACTTCTCCACCAGAATCTGCGCCTGCTCTTTGAGCTCGGCTTCGTCGATGGCGTACTGCTCATCTGGGCGCTTCAACATCGCACTTGGAGGAAGTTGGAAGGTTCCGTGAGTCTTGGGTAACACCGTCTTTCGCTTTGTGTCTGAATCTGCGCGCCTGCCAACTTCAATTTCCCGATCTTCAGCAGTGCGCTCGTCTAGCTCCGGTTCGCCTTCCTTTTCGACAGCGGAAAGCGATTCAGCCATTTGCTCCAAGCCAGTCTTTACTGGACGGGCTGATTCGTACCGATCCGAAACCTGGGCCGCCGGGGGTACTTTCTTCGCCGGAAGCAATTGACTTGTGACCATGGGCCGGTTGGCCTTGCGCCTCTCCAGCTCTTTCTGAGCTCTCAATTTGACACGCTCAGCGCGCCAATCCTGCAGGCGCTGCCATGCTGCTGTTACAAAGGTGAAGCGTGTCTCCAGCCAGTAGTGAAGTTCAGTAAATGAAAACGTGGTGCAAAGGTAGAGCGCCGCAGAGATCACGCTGAGAGCGACAATGTACGCTCCAGGCAGGTTGAAGTAATGGATTAAAAAGTCGGCGAGAAGCTTTCCAGATACGCCTTCAATCGCTAGCGCATGCATCCAGCGAAGATGTCCCGGCAGCAATCCCATGAAGGCCGGAATGAACAGCAAAAGAGTCAAAGCTCCAAGCAGCTTCTCGATTGGCGAATGGATGTGCCGCGAGCGAAACCAGCGCAGTCCGAGCATTCCCAGCATCACGGGAAGGGCAAAGACTGCAATGCCAAGGGCTTGCAAGGACAAATCGGCGATGACTGCACCGACGCGGCCGATCCAGTTGTGAGTTGGGCTGCCTTCGGACACCGAGGCGGTGTTCAGCGAGGGATCAAAGGGTGAGTAGGATGCGAAGGCAAGGAAAAGCAGCAGCGCCGCCGCGATCATCGAGAAGCCGATCAACTCGTTGAAACGACGGTTCTTAGTAGGCGTAAACGGCCGGTGTAGAGCGTTCATTGGGGCCTTCGGACCGGAGGGAGACAATACCCTCGGACGAGTCGCGGAGCGGCCAGAGCAGGATGATTATCTCAGATTCTTGGTGAAATACCACTAATTCGTATGGTTCACACGACGAGGCGAACACGAAGGGCGCGAAGGCCAAAGAAGAGCTCACGGAGACGGTTTCAAGTTTTACTTTAGGCCAAGGGTTAGAGCAGGGCTGTTTCGTGCAACAGTTTTCCTGTTCTGAACCGTGCCGGGCTGAGGACGCCTACGTTGTCCACAACCTTCGTCGTTCCCGACATGATCAAGTCCGCAACGATCTTGCCCGTTGCAGGTGCATGCATCACTCCGTGCCCGCTGAAGCCACTAGCAGCGTGGAAGCCTGGCAGTTCCTCAAACTCTCCAATGATGCCGTGATGGTCCGGTGACATCTCGTACAAACCGGCCCAGGCGCGTTTTGGATTCACCGCCAGATTCTCGAAGCATGGCACACGATCGGCTGCTCGGATCAACACTTTCTCGATGAACTCGGGATGAAAGTCGAACTTGTATCCGGGAGTCTCTTCGGGATCGTTCCATGCGAGCAGGAATCCACGACCTTCTGGCCGAAAATGAAAGCCATTGGTCATGTCAATCACCATGGGGATCTCGTGTGATACCTCCTCAAACGGCTCGGTGGGAATTAGCATTCGACGCAGCGGTTTTACGGGAAGATCGACTCCGGCCATCGCAGCCACGTCGGCTGCCCACGGCCCCGCGGCATTTACAACGGCTGGCGCATGAACTTCGCCGCGCGTCGTGGCCACACCTGCAACACGCCCGTTCTCTTTTAGAATTTCTGTGACCTCAATTGATTTCCAAAGAGTCGCGCCATTGTCCATGGCACGCTTGATGAAGCCAACCATCGAGCTGTATGGATCAACGAATCCGTCGGTCGGGCAAAAGCTTCCGCCGAGGATATCGTCGGAGCGGAGTTGGGGAACCATTTCGACGATCTCCGCCTTGGCTAGCATGCGAACGTTTTTAAGCCCGAGTGACTTCTGCAGCTTCTGATTGGTCTGGAGATACTCTAGATGTGCAGGCTTTGTGGCAACGAACAAATAACCCTGTGGTCTGTATCCAGCAGGATGCGCGAGGCGCTCGTCGAAGGCGGCATAGAAAGGAATCGAGTACAGCGACATCTGGATGTTTACCGGAGTGGTGAACTGGGCTCGAACGCCGCCCATACTCTTGCCGGTTGAACCTTTGCCTTGGTGGGTTTCGCGCTCGAGGACCAGCACGTTGCGGCATCCTGCATCAGTCAGATGGTAGGCGATGCTCGAACCGACGATGCCCCCGCCGATGATGACGACCTCTGCGGTCCGCAATGCTCCCTCCCCGGACTCGAGCTTATCCCGCGTGGAAGTGCTTCAGGGCAAGCACGATCACCACGATTCCTAGCAGCACGCGATATACGACGAAGAAATTAAGCGAGTGAGTCCGAAGAAATCGAAGAAAGAAAGCAATTACACCCATTCCCAAAATAGCTGATAAAAATATTCCGATCAGAAACGGCTGTTTCATTCCGGGCGGAAGCCCACCAGCTTTCATGACAGCGTGTGCTTTGAGCAGCACGGCGCCCGCCGTGATTGGTGCGAGCAGCAGGAAACTAAATCGCGCTGCGGCTTCACGATTCAGACCGCGGACGAGTCCTGCTGTGATCGTCGAACCTGAGCGCGAAACGCCTGGAATGAGTGCGAATGCCTGCGCGATGCCGATGAGGATCGCATCAATCGCATTAATTCCCGTGATAGTCCTGCGCTGCGCACCGAATTTCTCGGACAGCCACATCAACACGCCGACAACTACAAGCGTTGATCCAATCAGCAGATAACTGTCACGAAACTTGAGCTCAGCATATTTGTCGAGCAGCTTGCCCGCGATGGCACCAGGCATTGTCGCCAGAACGATCCACCAAAGCAGCATGCGGTCGCGGCCGCTCTCGACATCGTCGAGGTTGCCGAGTCCTGCGCTGTTGCCGGACAGGGGCGGTCGTCCTCCAAATCCAGCGACGATCAAATTGATCCATGTAGGGAAGAAGTAGACCAGCACCGCCAGTAACGTCCCGGCATGAAGTGCGACGTCGAACGTGAGGTCCATCGCAGGATCGAGTTCGCTCCAGCCGAAGAACCAGCGGGTGAGAATCAGATGCGCTGAGCTGGAAATCGGTAAGAATTCTCCGAATGCCTGTACGACTGCGAGCACAACAGCCTGGTAAACGGGCAATGAACGTCCTTTCGCTTATGTGAATCAGTCGCTGGTGTTGCCGTAAGTGGGTATCTTCTGCTGTAGAAGATATAGCAGACGCTGTGCGCGATAGGCGAAGTCCGAATTCGCATACTGCTGTGGGATTCTCTGTGCCAGTTGGATGGCGTGCGCGCGGCTCTCCTCAGCCTTCTTTTGGTCCTGGCGCTCGCGATAGATTTCGATCAGCGCAGACTGTCTCCAAGCAGCGTTGTAGAGGGCCTCAGCGGCTTTTGCCGATTGCGGATGGTCAGCGACATATTTCTCGTACAAAGAGGTTTCCTTCTCGGGACATTTCGGATCGCCTTGCCAATCGCCGCAAAGCTTGTTGTCGATCAGATCGTATGCCGCCAAATCGGCCCACTTTGTGCCTGGATACTTCTTAATCACCTTGCGCATCTGCTCTTCGTCCATCTGATGGCGCATGTACGGATCTTTCTCCTGCGCGGAGGGACGTCGCCTCATGTCTTCTACATCGAGCTGCCAGGCAATATCGGCCGAGCGATACGCGGCTTCGCCAGCAAGCGGCGAGTTCGGAAAGTACTCAGCGACACGGTAGTAGAGACGGAGCGCATCTTTATCGGCGCCTCTACGACCACCGCGACGGCTCGCTTCTACCTCTGAATCGACCGCCTCGCCATACAGGATCTGGTCGCCGTTCGGTGTGGTTTTGCGAACCAGGCCTTTATCAAGAGTCCATCCCGAAACCTCGCGCTCGCCTCCGAGCGAAGCCAGCACGTGCAGCCATTGTTGGCCGCTGTGCTCGAGGACTGCGACTTCGCGTCCGCGCTCGATAGCTCCTAGCTTTTGACTGTTTGTGTCCGGATTGACGTAAAGATTGCCCTCGCGGACGCTTACGGCGCGCTCAGTGTTTTCATCAGCGTGGGCGGTGGGAAGAACGTAAAAAGTTACCAGAAGAGCACAAATCAGGACTCTGCTCATGCTGAACATTTTAGCGGCACACGAGTGGGTACTCACATCGGCAACCCTCGCTCAGGTTTGGCGATTGGGCTGAAGAGGTGTTCTACAAGACAGTTTGCTATCATTCGTCGGTGAAATTCGATCGTCTCTTCATGTTTGTTCTTCTGGTTGCAAATCCTGCTCTTCAAGCTCAAAACCTCAATCCAACCGAAACGAAGATCCTCCAGGCAATCGAGGCCGAAAAGCAGCAGCCCGTCGATCTGTTGCGCCAACTAGTCGAGATCAATAGCGGCACCAAAAATCTTGAGGGTGTGCGTGCCGTAGGAAAGGTCCTGAAGTCGCAGTTTGAGTCGCTCGGCTTCAAAGTCGGCTGGGTTCCGATGGACGAGGTGCAACGTGCGGGAACCCTGATGGCAGAGCATCCGTGTCCTGATCCGGGAAAGTGCGGCAAACGTGTACTGCTCATTGGGCATATGGACACAGTGTTTGAAAAGGACAGCCCCTTCCAGCACTTCACCATGCAGGGGACGAGCCGCGATCCGGATACGTCGGGTGAAGCCGATTCCGAGAAGAAGACGGGCAATTGGGCTTCAGGGCCTGGGACCGACGATATGAAGGGTGGTCTTGTCGTAATGCTCACTGCGCTCAAGGCGCTCAGAGCATCAGGGGCGCTGGATCGTGCAGACATCAAAGTGGTGCTCAGTGGAGATGAAGAAGCTGCCGGTCATCCGATTGAGATGGCTCGCCGTGACATGATCCAGGCTGCCAAGAAGAGCGATGCCGGGCTGGAGTTTGAGAACACTGCTCGCCGAAACGGAATCTACTACGGCAGCACCAGTCGACGTGGCAGCATGACTTGGCGCCTTACAGCGAGCGGTGAAACCGGGCACTCAGCCGGTGTCTTCGGTGCCAATATGGGATTCGGTGCGATCTATGAGCTTACGCGCATCCTTGACGCATTTCGCACACAGCTTCGCGAAGACTATCTCACGTATAACGTTGGCTTGGTTCTCGGCGGCACAACCGCGCAGATCAACCCCCAGGAAACAGGTGGACAGGCCACCGGCAAGCCGAATATCGTGGCGCCAACGGCGATTGCCATCGGCGATCTGCGCTGTCTCTCGAACGAGCAGGTCCAGCGGGTGCAGGAAAAAATGCGCGCGATCGTTGCGCAGCACTTGGCGAAGGCCGACGCGAAGATCGACTTCTACGAAGCGTATCCGCCGCAAGCTCCGAATGAAGGCAATCGGGCATTGCTGAAGCTGCTGAACCAGGTGAACCACTCGTTAGGTCAGCCCGATATGCCGGAACTCGATCCGATGAAGCGCGGTGCTGGTGACAGCGCTTTCATTGCCCAGTACATTCCGACGCTGGCAGGCGTTGGGTCTTCAGGATCGGGTGATCACTCTGCGGCTGAGAAGATTGATCTGACCTCGATTCCGATCAATTCGAAGCGAGCCGCGCTGTTGGTTTATAGGTTATCGCAGTTGCCGACAGAGGGAAGGTTGGTGGATCTGTTGAAGTGAGTGTTACCGCCTCTCACCATTCCATACTGTCCCTGAGGCGCAGTGTTCGCAAAGGACCACCATCGGCTTCCGCCGCCGGTAGTGACGTGAAGGGCTCGATCACCCGATCACCCGATCTTCACTCTTCTCGCAGCGCCACGATCGGATCCACTCGCATAGCGCGCATTGCAGGCACATATCCGGCGGCAAGGGCCACCCCGAGCAAAACGACAGGTACGCACGCAAAGACAATTGGATCGAAAGCCGAGATTCCGTAGAGCTGGGAGCGCAGCACCGGTCCTACGGCAAGAGCAGCAACCAATCCAATTGCAACTCCCATTCCAGCGAGGCGTGCACCGCGTCCGAGGACGAGTTTCAGAACGTCATTAGGCCGAGCGCCCAAGGCCATACGAATGCCCAGCTCGCGCGTTCGTTGGGCTACCCAGTAGGCGATTACGCCGTACACTCCGATCGACGCAAGCACCAGGGCCAGCATCGAGAATGCGCCGATCAACTCGGCAGAGAACCGCCGCGCGGTAAGCGAAGCACTCACGAGGTTCGACATCGGCTGAATTCCGAAAATGGGAAGGTCCTTATCCACGGCCTCTATCTCCCGTCTGATTTGTTCGCCTACTGACGACATCCGCGTTTCCTCGTCCCTGGCTCCGCCGGCCTTTACACGCGCAACTACGCCCAACGATCGTGCTCCGGTCTGATAGAGGGAGAAGTACACGTGAGGGCTTGGGGGCGAATCGAGGGCGGTCTGTTTCACGTCGGCAACTATTCCGACGATCGTGAACCAGCGCGGCTTTTGTCCTCCGAAAAAGCCAACCCGATGTCCCAGCGCCTCTTCATGAAGGCACAGCTGCCTGGCAGCAGACTGGTCAAGAATAGCAACAGGTTCGCTCTTGAAATCGTCGCTCTCTGAAAATGTGCGTCCGCTCAGTAGAGGCGTTTTCAGCACATTGAAATAATTTGGACTTACCACGATCAGCGGCAAGTCGGGAGCGCTGCGTGGATCGCTAGTGCGGCCTTCGATTCCCAGTTTCGCAACGAATTGATCTGCAGTGAGTGGAAGAGATCCCGTAAGTCCGGCCTGCTCGATACCCGAAATGCTGTTAAGACGCTGTAACACTTCACGATTAAAAACCTGTCGCCTTTCAGGATTGCGATACGGATCGAGTTCCGGATGGTTCGGCACGGGCAACCACACACGCGCGATCTCGACGTGCGCGGGATCGAATCCGGCATCGATGTTTGTCAGCTGCCACAGTGTTCTCGCGAGCAGTGCAGCTCCGGCAAGGAGCACGAGAGACATCCCGATCTCAGCGACAACCAGACCTTCGCGCATGCGGTTCTGACGATGACTGCTGCTGCCTCCACGCGAGCTTCCACCCAGGCTACTCACCAGTTCCGGCGACGAACTTTGCCAAGCCGGCGCAAGACCAAATAAAATCGACGTTAACAACGCCAGCGCAAGAACGAAGGCCAGTACGTGAATGTTGAGCGTGACTTCATGAATCCGAGGTAGCTTCGACGCGGCGATGATGACCATGCCGCGCAACATCGCCCAGCCAATGACAACTGCTACAACGGTAGCGATGCTGGACAGGACAAACGATTCAGTAAGCAACTGCGCAATGAGGTCGCGACGACTGGCGCCCAATGCCAAACGCACACCGATTTCGCGTTCGCGTGCTGACGCCCGGGAAAGCAAGAGGTTGGCTACATTGATGCAGCCAATCAGCAAAATAGCTGCGACGGCGGCGAGGAGAATCCACAGCAGCGAGCGGGTCTTTCCCACTACAACTTCGTCCATCGGGGTGAGATTCATGGTCCAACCCGATGCTGCCGGATAAACTGCTGGATTTTCCCGGCGAAGCTGCGAAACCAGAGCATTGAGCCGTATCTGAGCCTGCGCAACCGTGATTCCCGCTTTGAGCCTGCCGATCGATCCCGGAATGAAACGTTGCTCGCGCTGCGGTGGATGCGGAAATGGATCCGCCTTGTATCCGGCAGTGCCCCAGACGTCAACGTCGGTGGCGCGGGTTCTTCCGGGATGACGAAACGCCGACGGCATTACGCCAACGATGGTGTACGCGTCGGTATCGAGGTAAATTCGGCGGCCAAGCACATTGCGATCTCCGCCGAACAATCGGTGCCAGGCTGCGTCGCTGATCAGGCAGGCTTCGGCGAAGCCGAGGGCTTCGTCTTCCGGACCAAAGATACGTCCAAGCTGCGGAGCAACACCAAGGATCGAAAAATAGCTTGGACTGGCAGCCACCAACTCGATTCTCTCGGGATGATCTCCGCCGGTGAGATTCGCGCTGACAGGCCACACTGCGGAAACCTGATCGAAGATGCCGGCTCGTTCGCGCAGGTCATCAAGCTCGAGTGGATTGAAGCCGATGTCGGCACCACCTGCGACCGGCTCATCGGCCGAAATAGAAACGAGCTGGGACGGATTGCGATAGGCGAGGGGTCTGAGGAGTACCGCGTCCACCAATGTGAAAACTGCCGTGGTTGCTCCGATGCCTAGCGCCAATGTAGTAGTAGCAATGAGCGTGAAGCTTGGATTTTTGCGCAGCAGACGCGTGGCAAACTTCAGATGTTGGAGCACGGCGGCCCTCCGTGTTGAGGTAAGACGTGCTAGGCATTATTAGGTAATCAGTTGTCCGAAGCATAGTGAACACGTAGATGCAGGGCTGTTATGCCAGTGCCGAAAAGGACCGAAAGAATCAGAGCCTAACCGCATATGCCAAGGGTCAGCAGCGGCCAAATTCCCGATTTGAAGTTTAAGTCTCGCGGTTCCCAATGTCATTTTGAAATCTAGCTGTTACCGTTCGGCCCAACCGCGCCGGAGGCGCTAAATGTGAAAGCCCAGCATGAAATGCTGGGCGAGTTAAGTCGGATCTGGAGTCCCGGAGGGACGGCACAATGGCCTGACCATCACAAAATGAATGTCGGCCCTTCGGGCCTGATATGTCGTGTTGCGGCAGTCTGCGGCTTGAGGATCCTGGTGATTGTGTTACGAGGCCCTGCCCGCTGCTGCGACCTCCTGCGGGATTAGGTAGCGGATGAAGATCACCTCGTTGTGCTTGTCGTTAAAGATCAACTCATCGGCTGCAGCTTTCGTCATGAGAATTCCAAACCCGCCAGGGCGAATCCCCTTCTTCTCGCGGATCTCCATATGTGCAACCGGATGGTTGGAAGAATGGGCAATCGCAGCATGCTCCAAATTTTGAAAACTAAAGCCTTGGCCTGGATCGGCGATGCGATACATGAGCATGCGGGGAGTTCGTACGTAGGCGATGCGAACTTTCCGATTTGGGTCGAGCTTACCTCCCCATTCCACCGCATTCTTCAGAAGCTCGCCAAAGGCTTGAGCCACCTCCCCGCGGAGCTCTTCCGAAAGTCCAACTTCGAGTCGGAGTATGAATCCCTCAATCCGCTCCGCGGTACCGCGAGTGCAGGGCGCAAGCAGCTCCACCCAGTGCGGCTGAGCGCAGATCACTTCGATCGGTGGCTCCATCTCCTTGTGTAGCGCGCGCTGCGCTCGCTCGATGATGTCGTGCGGGGGAAAAGGTTTGGCGACATAGTCGTAGGCTTGTTCGCGCACCGCCCGAAGTAAGGTCTCCGGAGTGTCGTCGGAGGTCATGATGATGATTCGAGGTTTGTTGTCCTCAGTGCGGAGATGCGCAAGAACTTCAAGGCCGCTCATGCGCGGCATCCAGATGTCGAGAATGGCGAGGTCAAAAGGCTCTCGCTGCAGCGCTTCCAGTGCATCGGCACCATTGTCAAAGCTGGTGACCTCATAGCCGCAGCTCTTCAACAGCTTGGTGATCGCATGACGCAATGCATTGTCATCGTCCGCGACAACAACACGCGCTGGTTCCTGGGAATCCGGACTCATTTGTGGGCTCCTGCGAAACCGTGGTTGCCGATGGTAACGAGTGGAGATGGGCCGGTCAAATGAAAGTTTCTGGTAGAGGCGTCGCATGCTGCGTCTCGCAGGCTCCAGATGGCGTCGGCTCCCATGATTACTTTCATCCCGAAGCGAGCGATCTGCTTTTTCGGCGTCCTACAGAACAGCAGATTCCTCGTGCAAACCCGCGCGTTTTGGAATGACAGTAATGGAAAATCCCGCCAATGAAGGCGGCAGCGTGGAGACGGCCGCCGCAGCATGCTGCGTCTTTTCCGGTCGGTGCTAAACTTTCGGCTTACTTTGCCACAGGCCATACTTCAGGAGTCTTACGTGATGACTCAGGGGCCCAATACGAATCCGCTGTCCGGCGTTCAGGAATTTCAAGATTTCCTTAACCTTTCCGTCGATCTATTCTGCATTGCGGGGTTTGATGGTTATCTGAAATGGATCAACTGCGCGTGGGAGGAAATGCTTGGCTACTCGCGGGAGGAGTTGCTCTCCAAACCATACATCAGCTTTCTTCATCCGGACGATGTGCCAAGCACCAGCGCAGCCGCTCTAAGAGTAGCGACCACCGGAGCAAATCTGATGAACTTCGCCAACCGGTACCGTTCCGTTAATGGCGAATATCACTGGATCTACTGGACGGTCATTACTTCTACCGAAAAGCGGCTGATCTACTGTGTAGGTCGAGATTTAACGGAAGAGAAGCAGCAGGAAGCGCGTTTGGCTGCGCAGTACGCCGTCACGCGCGTCATGGCGAACGCTACTCCATTAGTCTCCGCAGGCATCGACATGCTGCATGCTGTTGGTCAGAACCTGGATTGGGACACAGGCTCAATCTGGACGCTTCTCAAGCAAGACGCCGTGCTTCGCTGCACGGACTTCTGGAGCCGGGACATCCTCGACGCGAAAGAGTTCGAAGCTCGAACCAGGGAGCTGCGTTGTCCCAAAGCGGTGGGACTTCCTGGCCGGGTCTGGGAAAGTGGAGAGCCAGCCTGGATCGATGACGTTGCACTCGATTGGAACTTTCCGCGTGGGAAATCTGCTACCGCCGCCGGATTACACAGCGGTTTTGCTTTCCCTGTGAAGGTAGAAGGCGAAGTCATCGGTGTTCTCGAATTCTTCACACGATCGCTTTTCAAACGCGACGACAAGCTGCTCGAGATGATGAGCACGGTGGGAAGCGAGATTGGGCATTTCCTGCAGCGTCGTCGAGCCGAACGGGAGCTACGCGACCATGCAGAGCAACTGGAGACGGCTAAGCATCGTGCCGAGCAGGCAGACAAGGCCAAGAGCGAATTCCTCGCAAATATCAGCCATGAAATTCGGACTCCGATGAACGCCATTATCGGAATGACTGAGTTGTCGCTGGATACAAGGCTTACTCGGGAGCAACGCGATTATCTCGAAACAATTAAGAGTTCGGCGGACGCTCTGCTGCTCCTGATCAATGACTTACTCGACATTTCGAAGATCGAAGCCAAGAAGATGGTGCTCGAACAGGCGCCATTCAACTTGCGCGCCACACTCGAGAACAGTGTGCGTGTGCTGGCTCCGCGGGTTCACCAGCGAGGTCTTGAACTCACTCTACATGTCGGACGAGAGATCCCTGAAGTATTGGTGGGCGATTGCGCACGCCTGCGCCAAGTCGTATTGAACCTGATCGGCAACGCGATCAAATTTACTGATAATGGAGAAATTGCAGTCCGAGTTGAGCTGGAGTCGCAGGATGAAGACGCGATCGGCCTTCACTTCACAGTGAAAGACACCGGTATCGGAATTCCTGCGGAGAAGCAGGCATTGATCTTCGAAGCTTTTGCTCAAGCCGATAGCTCTACTACCCGCAGGTTTGGCGGTACCGGTTTGGGATTGGCCATCTGTTCCCAGCTTGTCGAACTCATGCGAGGCAAGGTGTGGGTGCATAGCAGTCCCGGAAAGGGAAGCATCTTCCACTTCACAACAAAATTTGGGCGTGCTGATGCTTCTGCGGTGGCTGGTCCGGCAAAAATGCTCAGCCGTATGTCCGTGCTGGTAGTCGATGACAATCAAACCAATCGCCGCATTCTGCAGGAGATCTTAGCCCGCTGGAACATGCGTCCTGTCACGGCGGACTCAGCGAAATCGGCGATGGCTGCAATCGAGGCTGGGCTCGCATGGAAGGATCCGTTTGCACTGGCTCTGCTCGACGGGCATATGCCTGAGATTGACGGGTTCATGCTGGCAGAACAGATCGCTCGTGATCCCCGGCTTGCTGGCATGAAGCTGATCCTGCTTACTTCTGCCGGACATTCTGAGGATGTGAAGCGGGCGCAACAGGCTGGAGTGTCGGGATATCTGGTGAAGCCGATCAAGCAGTCCGAACTCTTTGATGCGATTATCGCCTCCACATCGGAGTCGGTGAGCAGACAGCCGCGCAGAGCGAAAAGGAAGAAAGCTCCATCGACTCGTGGCCTGCGCGTACTGTTGGCGGAGGACAATCCCGTCAATCAGAAGCTTGAGAGTCGTCTGCTAGAGAAGCTCGGACACGAGGTTACGATCGTCGAGAACGGGAAATTGGCAGTCTCCGAATCGGAATCGGGGAACTTCGATCTAATCGTAATGGATGTCCAGATGCCGGAGATGGACGGATTGGAAGCTACGCGCGTGATCCGCAGTCGGGAAAATGCCGGAAGGAATCGATTGCCAATTCTTGCTCTTACCGCGCACGCAGCTGTTGAAGATTGCGAGAGGTGTCTTACTGCTGGAATGGACAGCTATGTTTCCAAACCCATTCGACTCGCCGCTTTGCAAGAAGCAATTGCGCAGGTTTTTGCGGGACAGGACCAAGATGCAATAAAGCTTCTCGCGGAGACCCAGCAAGACACAGCTTCCCTTCCGCCCGGACTCATCGACGAAAAGAAGATACTGCAAGGGCTTGCCGGAGATCGCGAGTTAATGGCCGACGTGCTTCGTCTGTTTATTGAAGACAGCGTTCGCCTGTTGCGAGAGATGCATACCGCAGTTGCGCGAACGAATCCTGAAACAATCCGGCACGTTGCACACGCGCTAAAGGGCTCGATTGCCAACTTATCCTCAGGTCCTGCCCGGGAGCTTGCGGCGGAAATGGAACAGATGGGAAAGCGCGGCGAATTAGAGAGCGCTCCCGTGAAGGCTAAGGAGCTGGAGCACGAATTGAGCCTGCTGCAGCAAGCAGCGAAGCAGCTGCTCAACGGGACTCCAGAGTCTCGACCCCAGTCGCGGAGTCAAGGCATGAAAACGGCCACAGGAGTGGCTTAGTACCTGAACATCTAACTTCGCGCTTGCAATCTCATTCCACTTCAAGCTAAAGTGAAGGTGATGTTTTTGCGGATTTCCAACCCGCCGATCCCGTGCCTGCCTCCGGCGTGTGCGCGATGGTGCGGTTGCTTGGAAGACGCCTAATAGCTAAATAAATTCGGCATCAACCAGAACCCACATCGGGAGAGCGATGTGGGTTTTTCTTTTGGTCAACGACTAGAAGACGAAGCTGGAGGAGAGATTTATGAATAGCGAAGATAAACGTGGATCGGTTGCAGTGCTTGGGGCTGGGAAGATGGGCGGAGCCATTCTGGCGGCTCTGGCGAAGACCGGAGATTCGCGATTTGCCGATATTCGTGCCACCGTGCAGCATGCCCACCGCGCTGCGACTGTGAGCAAACAGCTTGGCATGAATATCACCATCGACAACTCGGCTGCCATCCGCGATGCTGACGTAGTCCTGCTCTGTGTGAAGCCGACTTACGTCCGCAGTGTTCTGCAGCAGATTCGTTCGGAGTTGCGCGAAGACGTATTGCTGATCTCGATTGCCAGCGCGGTAACTACGCAGGCGATCGAATCCGCTCTGGGAAGGCATCTGGCGGTAGTTCGGGCGATGCCAAACACTGCGTGCCGGATCGGGAAGGGAATGACTGCGCTATGTCCTGGACGCTTTGCCGGTGGAGAGCACTTAGTCGAGGCTTCTTCGCTGTTTGGTTTGATGGGCCGCACCGCCGAGGTAGAGGAGTCGATGATGGATGCGATTACGGGACTCTCTGCCAGCGGGCCAGCATTCATTTACACGATTCTGGAAGCATTGGCGGAGGGAGGCATCCGTGTCGGCTTGCCTCGCGACCTGGCGACTACACTGGCTGCTCAGGCAACGCTGGGAGCTGCGTCGATGGTACTTGAGACCGGTCAGCATCCTGCGATTCTGAAGAGCGAGGTCACGACGCCGGGTGGATGCACAGTAGAAGGCTTGCTCGAATTGGAAACGGGTAGCATTCGCGCTACGCTGATTCGTGCGATAGATACGACGACGCGGAAGGCGAGTACGTTGGCGCGAGCGGCGCCGAATGGCGGAGCGGAGCAGGATTCGTGGGCGAAGGCGGAGTCTGCCAGCGCGATAGGCAGTGGGGATGTGCGTCGGGTGTGAGGAACGTTGTCTGACGCATTAGTGGCCTCTCTGCAGTCGAAATTGAATATGACTCGTCGGCATCCGAGACAACAGCAGATTCCTCATTCCGCTTGTACTTCATGGAGGTCGCAACACTTTTGGGGTGAGTTCGGGATGACAGTCTCTTTTTGGGCTCCGGCATCTATCGATTTGGGCTCCTAGCTGCAGTCTAAAAATCCTGACTGTAGTCTGGGTTCCTGACCATAGGCGAGTTCTGGTTGCAGTCTCACGCCTTGACCGCCTGTCTCCCAAGCAAAGTATGAGTGTGGCTACACATCTCGGTATCGATCTGGCTGAATACGATGCTCGTATTCGTACGTTCATTCCTCATTATGAGGAGATGCTGGGTGTGGCTGCGGCTGCGATTGATCCCAAGTCGAACATAATCGTCGATTTGGGAATTGGGACTGGGGCGCTCTCGGCGTGTTGCTTGCAGACTGCACTGCTGGCCAAGGTGGTTGGCATTGATGCAGACGCCGAGATTCTGAAAGCCGCGGCGCAGCGTCTGCCGGCCAGCGCAGAGTTCATCCTCGGCTCATTTCTGCGGATGGAAATCCCGAGTTGCGACGCTGTGGTGGCGTCCTTCGCCTTGCATCATGTCGAGACGCGGCGTTCGAAGGCGAAGCTCTATTCGCGGATCGCGAAGGCACTGCGAAACGGAGGGCAGATCGTGAATGTTGATTGCCAACCGGCCAGCAGTGCGACCCTGGCACGGCGTCAGCGAGAAGCATGGAAGGCTCATTTGACGAAAAGTTACTCTCCGACGGAAGCTGATGGCTACCTTGAGGCGTGGTCTCAGGAAGATGTCTACGTGCCATTGGATGAAGAAATGGAACTCATGCGGAACGCAGGGCTCGCTGTCGAGATACTATGGAGAAAAGATGCCTTCGCTGTGCTGCGGGGAAAGAGATAGAACGGAGCGCCCAGACTCCTGGTTTTCAGTAGTTGAATTTTTCAGACTAATTTCCAATCCCCTTGGCCGCGCGGGGCGCCCGGCGCTCCGCTTTGGAAAGATGGCACTCTGCTTCTCAATCGATTATCAGTCTCATCTCGTTCGTTGTCTCAAATCCCATCGACTCGTAGAGCGGTCGTCCGTACTTGCTGGCGTGTAGCCAGAGCACGTTGAATCTTTCTGCTCGGCAATAATCGATTGCTTTCTGCGTGAGTTGCCGAGCGAGGCCGCGCTTGCGGAATTCCGGATAGGTATAGACATTCAGAAGATACGCGCGATTTATATTCTCAGGAGCCAGCGGCCCGCTGACCAATGGGGTAATCAGAAGGCCGACGCCTGCTGCAACTCGTCCCTGCTCAGCGATTGCAAACCAGCCCCGATAAGAACCGTCAGCCAGGTAGCACTGGATAGACGGTCTGGAGCTTTCCACAATTCGATCCACCACTGTTTCGGCATGGCCCATGTCTAAGAACATCTGGCGGCGATGATAGAGAACCTCTTCCAGATCTTCGGAAGTGGTTTCGCGAATCGTGATTACAGAAGCCCTTGCCGGAGCATTCATCTTTGCAGCGATGTCACTGCTTGCCATCGCTCTTGGATGTTACTTCGCGGGTCGCGGTCGCTCCATTTGTGATGGGTACTACTTGAATGTTGGGAGTACCGGAGCCGACGAGTCGCAGGCGTGGTTCCTGAGCCAGGGCAGCAAGCAATTCGCGTGTGATGCGATCATCGATCTCTGCTGCATTGTCCAGCTCTACTGGATATCGGATGACGACTTCAAGGCCGCTCTGCGCCAAACGTAATCTGCTTACCGGCTTTGGCGCGATTGTACGGATGTTCAGCTGCGTCTGCATCTGCCGGTATTCCTGCTCTATGCGGTCCTTGTAACTGGCGTACACCTTCTCGACGGCGCCCAATAGCCGGGATTCCGCCAAGCGGATATCGCTTTCGGGAGCGAGGGTGAGAGAGACTTCATGCCAAACGAAATTAGTCCCGGGAATTTGCTTGTAGAAACTTGCGGTGGGTTGGAAGACGATAGAGTTCGAGAAGACGACTACGCGGCCTGTGGGCTGAATGTAGTTGCCGCTGCCGCCCATCTCCATGAGATGAATGCGAACGAGGCCAATATCGAGGACATCGCCGGTGACTCCGGAGATCTGCACACGATCGCCGACGCGGACTCCGTAGCGTCCGATCAGGAAGAAGTAGCCGGCTACGGCGAGAATGACATTCTGCAGTGCGACTGCTATGCCGGCGGTGATTAGCCCTGCGAAGGTCGCAAGTGAACCAATTTCAGTTGCCAGCGCAAAGGCGACCGTAAGCGCGATGACGAACCACAGAAGGATGCGTCGCAGAAGTAGAAATTGGTAGCGGCGCCGAAAGTCGTGCACATAGCGGAACGTGGCTCGCTTCCACAATTCACCCAGGATCAAGAACGTTCCCAGCACCAGCGTGAGCAGGAGCAATCGCAGGCCAAGGTTCTTGAGATCGATCTGGTACTGCGTTTTGACGTCGTCCCGCCAACGCCTCAGGTTGCTCTTGTAAAGATCCAGGAGCACGCTCTGCTTGCTGAGTGGAAGCATCAGGCTGGAGGCCTGTTTGAACTGTGCGGTCAGGGCGTCGAGTTCGCGCTTTTGTTGTTGGAGGCCGGCGATTTCGCTCGTGTCGGCTTGCTGGGCCAGCTCATTGCCGCGCTGAACTAAGGCAGAAAGATTCTTGATGATCGGAGTACGCAGGTCCTGCGCAGTCTGTGCCAGAGCATTCGTGGTTTTGATGCTATCGTCAACTGTTCGGATTTTGCGCGTAAGGGAGAACAGATCTGAAACCAGGGCGAGCAAACCTTCTGGCTGTTGTCGGCGAGCTTGTGTAGTTGAAGTAGCAGAGGAAGCAGTGGCTGTGGTACTTGCCTTGGATTGTCCATCCGCGGTCGCAGTAGGGGGATTGGTCAGAGTGGTTTCTGGGACTGAGCGCTGCAGCTCCTGCACCTGCGCTACAAGATTGCCTCCCGTCGCACCGGCCGATCCACTGCTCGCGAACTGCAAGATGTTATGCAGAGCCTCGCTACGAGCTTGGGCCAAAGCTAGTTCGGACTTAAGTTCGTCCAGTGTTGCCTGCATTTTTGGCCGCTCGCGGGGAGTTGCGGTCGGAAGCTTGTCCTGTAATTGATCGATCTCAGTCTGGGTATCACGCACCAACTGGTCTGTCTTGGCGGTTGTTTGAACCAGATTCTGAAGTCTTGAATTCGATGGATTTTGAGCAGAGCTTGCTGGGGTTTGTGCAGCAATCAGCTGCGCGGCTGCACGTCCGAAATCGAAAGACAGGCGGACAATCTGGTTCGCCATCTGGCGATCATCATTGACGAACAAAAGATCGGCGGGATCGGTGGCACTGCTCTCTTCGATGGCAAGATGACGGTACCAGTCGATGCTCTGGTTCAGATAGTCGAGTAGCAGCTGTCCGTTCGGCTGACCTGCAGGTGCTTGCGACTCTGTGGGAGGTGTGTCATCGCCAGAAACCATACCGCACAGGAGTAGGGGGATCAGGACCAGACTGACGACGCCGCTTACTTTAGCGAATTGGATAGTAGGGTTCCTTAGTTGATGTAGGGAGTGGCCACTATCAGTTTAGACGCGACCGGAGATTTTGGGTTGTTGTGGGTGGGAGCCGCGGGCCGGCATTGTCACTCCCAAGCCAATATATGTCTTTCAAAATCGAACGCGAGGCGCCGTACACCGAGAGCTTTAGGTCCAAGTAGTCCGTCAAAGCCAGGCTCCCCTCCGGGTATCTCGTCGGTTACATATGCGGGAAAGCCTTTGGTTTTCCAGCCACCAATTTGAAATTCTCGTATCTCGGCCAGCTGTGCTCGCAGTACCAAGCCGAGAGCTGCCTCGTGGGAGTCGGATTGAAGGACTGCAGATGCGCGCACCTTTCCGCCATAGATGAGGACCGCATTGAATCCGGTGTCCACTTGAAAGCGCAGCATCTTGCCGTCGGCGGTTGCGTCGAGCAGTGCGAACCGCCTTCCTGGGAGCAGAGTGGCGGAATGCGGGAGAGATGGGACAGTTCCAAACGTGATGGTCTTGGCTTTGTAGTCGATGAGGAACTTGCTCATTCCTAGTAGGTCCATGCCAATGAGCACGTCGGGACGAATTCCCATGGAATGCGTCAAAGGAGAGAGGTCACCCGCGATTCCTGACAGGTGTTCGGAGCGAAGTGGACCAAGTTCAATCTTCGGGATCGAAACCGCTTGTACCACGACGTTACGGGTGCCGAAACTTGCAGCTTCTGGTCTCATGCTTAGCGAGAGCCGCTTGGCAATGCGGAGATCCAAGGTCGTTTCGGTTACTCCGGTGTCAATGACGGCAACGAGGTTTTGTAGCGTACCAATTGTGCATTTGGAAACGATCAAGAAGTCGTCATGAAGCTCAAATGAAAGGGTTTGGGAACTTGCGCGTAAAGATAGACAGAGCCAAAAAAGAAAGGACCGTTTCATGCTGACTTCGCACCGGCGGCGCGAGTCGCAAGCTATTGGGCGGAAGCGGAGGAAGTCCTGAAGACGGCCTCAAATTTTCGTGAGATGTCGGGCCACGTGTGAGAATTCGGATTTTCATCGGAATTTCTTCGGGAACCAAATAGCCACTCGTGCGGTCATAATCAGCACTAGCTTTATGTCTAGAAGATGCAATGGACGATAACTTCCAGATTCAAGAGTGGGTCGTCTCGCCCAAGCTCAACAGCCTGCGCCGCAACGGCAAGATGGTTCACCTCGAGCCGAAGGTGATGCAGGTGTTGGTGTGCCTGGCGAAATCTCCCGGCGTTGTCTCCAAAGAAAAGCTAATGCAGACCGTGTGGACGGACACGTTTGTCACCGATGACGTGCTCACGCGATCGATCTCGGAACTTCGTAAGGCCTTTGACGATGACAAGAAGAATCCTCGCTTTATCCAGACGATTCCCAAAGGCGGATATCGGTTGCTTGCTTCGATCGAACAAGTTCAGAGTTTGGAATTAAAAGAATCCCACGTTTCATGTTCTGGATCGTCCCTTGCGCTGCCTGAGATTTCTTCAAAGCCTTCTCATCGCAAAATTTGGATAGCGGGTTCAGCGCTGGCGCTCGCCTCATTGCTCGTTATCGCTTACGTGATTGGCAGGAACACCGCCACCCCAGTTCCACCAGGCCGAGCGATGTTAGCTGTTCTCCCTTTTGAGAACCTCAGCAAAGACTCGGCACAGGAGTTCTTCGCAGATGGTCTGACGGCTGAGATGATTTCGCAATTTGGACGGCTCCCTTCTGACCGGCTCGGCGTGATTGCCTGGACCTCGATGGCCCGGTACAAAGGCACGTCGAAGCGTGAGGACCAAATCAGCCGGGAGTTGGGCGCGAATTACCTGCTGGAGGGAACCGTCAGACGTTCGGGCAATCGGGTCCGGATCACGGCCGAACTGATCGAGAGCGGCAAACGCGATCATTTGTGGTCGAACAGCTATGACGGAAATCTGGAAGATGTGATTACGCTGCAAAACCGAGTGGCCCGGGAAATAGCGTCTGAGATCCGCGTTCAATTGACTCCACAGGACGAGGCGCGCTTGTCAGTCGCCAGCACAGTGAACAGCGAAGGGTACGACGCATATCTGAAAGCAAAACTTCGGTTCGATATACCGGGAACTCAAGCCATGCTGGCGAACATGGAACACCTGCGAACTGCCATTCGGCTGAATCCCGGGTACGCTCCGCCCTATGTCTCGATGGCTGTCATGAATCGTGCCATGGCGAGCCAGGGCGCTGCAGATCCCAAATCGTCGTACGCTGCGGCCCGTAGTCTGCTTCTAAAAGCGCTGGAACTGGACCCCGACTCCTCAGCAGCCCACCGCGAGTTAGCCTGGGTTGAGTGGCGCTACGAGTGGAACTTTACCGAAGCCGAGAAGGAATTTCGCCGTGCGATTCAACTCAGTCCGAATGACGCTACTTCCCGGGATACTTATGGCTTGTTTCTGAAGAGTATGGGTCGGTTTGAAGAGGCTCTTGTTCAGTCCAGAGAGTCGGTCGAACTCAGTCCCATGGAATCGTTCGGCCATACCAATCAGGGATCTCTGCTCGCGCTTATGAGGATGTTTGAGGAAGCGAACGCCCAATATGAAAAGGCGGCCGCGATCGATCCCCGACAGCCCTACGTCTATGAACGCATGGGGCCGGTATTACTTATGCAGGGAAGAAACGCAGATGCGATCGCAGTGCTGGAGAAAGCGAGAGTCTATTCGGGCGGCCAGCAAGACAAACTCGCCTGGCTCGGATATGCATATGCGGTGAATGGGAGACGTCTTGAGGCTCTGAAAGTGCTCGATCAGCTCCAAAAAATAGCCGAGGCGCGTATGTATGTGTCGCCGCTCCATGTGGCCCTCGTCTTCAACGGACTTGGGGAGCGTGAAGAAGCGATCACCTGGCTCGAGAAGGCCTACCAAGGACGCGATGAATACCTGGTGTACTTAAACGTATATCCCGAGTTCCAGAACTTGCACTCGGATAAGCGTTTCCAAGCTCTCCAGCGCCAAATCGGGCTGCTGCAGTAGTTACTGGTTAGGCAATAACGGATGGTTACTTCCAGATTACTTTTCTCTATCGTGACAGCACGTTTGTGACCTGCGTAATTACCCCGCCTCAGCCAGATGAGCCCATCATTTCAGCATGAAAGTGCGCATTTGCTTTCTCGTAATTATGCTTGCGCCGCTGTTCTATTACGGGGCAATTCACTTAGCTCCAGCGGGGCACGCTGCCACTGTTTCGTCTAACTTCCACCAGCTGGGAAGAGTTGCGTTTGAGAAGATCGAGAAAGCCCAGCAAGCCCAGTCCGAGACGGATGCCGTCTTCGATCCTGGCATCGCTGAGGCTGAGCAAGCGGTTGCGGTCGCGAACACGGCGGCTGTAACCCCAGCCGATCGGCGCGAATACACGCAGCTCGTTAACTACCTGCATTCGGTCAAGCAGGATCGATTGTTAATGCAGGCCAGCGCCGACTCTGGTCCCGTGGACCAAGGGGCAAGTAACGCGGCCAGGAGCAGCGCGGAAAGAATTTTTCGGTAGGCTACTGGTGGAAGCTGACGGTGATACGAGTCTCCGCTTCCACAGGTTTCCCGCCGAGCATGTAAGGCGAGTATCGCCATTGCCTTGCCGCATCCAGCGCGGCTTCACGGAGCAGCGGGCTGCCGCTTAGAACCTTCAAGTTGCGCAACATTCCATCTGTTTGGATAATCCCGGCGATTACGACCTCGCCGGATACACCTGCACGCCGTGCCATTTCGGGATACTGAGGCAGCACTCGTTTAATTAGCTTGCCTTGGACTACGCCCTGAGATTGAGGGACTACGCCCTGAGATGGAGGCGGTCCAAGCTCTGGAGTCGCAGTCTTCGCCAACACAATCGATGCAGGCAGCGCGTTTGAGCCTCGCGCCAGATCCGCCATGTTCATCGGTGAAAGCTCGGGAGCAGCAGGCTCTGCTGCCGGCTTGGGAGTCACAGTGTGCCCTTGAATCACTTCGAGCTCTGTCACCTCGGCATTGTTAGTACGGCTCGGAGGAACCGAAGCTGGGCGAATGGTGCGAGCGGACACTGTACCTCTCGCGATATTTGGAGATGATCCCGGATTTGAGCTAGGCAAGATCGCTGGGGAAGGTGTAGTTGTCGCACTCCCGCTCGGTCCAACCACTGGTGCGTGGTTGCCTGTTTGAGCCGCTGCACGGCTATTGCGGTAATAGATATATCCAAGCACCAGCAGGACGCCTGCCAACAGGATTCCAATGAAGGAGATGCGCGTGCCACGTGCTGGCATGCGGATGTGCATTCCCCCTTCAAAATGCTCGGGCTTTTGTTGCGCAGGAGCTGTTTGCTCCACGCGAAGACTCGAGACAGGAGCCCTCTGGGCGGAAGGCGGCGCAATCGCAGTTGCTGCCGATGGCATAATCGCGCCGGGTAGTGGTTCCAAATGGGGAACGAGAAACGGTTCCAGAGCCTCATGAACATCGAACGGGGTGTATTCAGGTGCTGAAATCTCTTTGGGTGGCGCCGCAACGCTGGCAATTAGATCGGTGAGGAAGCTCACTACCAGAATGTCGCCACCTTCGAAGTTATGAGGATCCGGCGAAAGGACTTCGGCGATGCCAACGATTTCCGTCCCCGCATGGATGGGCATGATCAGCAGGGAACGGAAATTCAAGGAACGGCAAACTTCCGGATTCACTCGCGAATCATTCTCGGAATCCTCGAGCATGACAAGCGTGCCGGAACGCAGACACTCTCCCGACAACGAACTCGAAGAAAGCTTTACACCGACGTCCGGAGCGTTGCCGAAACTGGCCTGACAAAAAACGTCCTGACCTTCGCGCAGAGCGATTGCCGCACCCGTTGCGCGCGTGAGTTCGGCCATGCGTCGCACAACCACGTCCAGTGCCGTGCTGGTTTCCAGATGCTCGGTGGAGATGATCGCCTGCAGATCCGCTACTTCGCGTAACGCGGCGATCTTGCGAGATAAATCGTTGTCCACGTGAGCACCATCCGAGTGCGATGGATGTGTGTTTGCGCCCGAATTAAGCCATTTGCGGAGAGCCGCCGTTGATGCGGGCTCGATTCGCGTGAAACGAATCCCTGCTCTGCCGTCATCGCCGCTCCACGTGATCACGCCAGTGGCATCGATCACAGAGCCAGTCTCCGGAAGCTCAAATCTCAGAGAGGCAGGCATCCCGAGCTCCAGCAGCGAGCTGCTCGCAATGCCAAGGCCGCCTTCACCCAAGTCTTGTATCCAAACCTCTCGGTCCGGCTGCAATTCTAACCGGATGGGCTCGGAAACAACTCTTCGAGCAGACTGCCGCTGATCGGATCCAGATTCTTCGTCTCGCCCAATCGGGCTGGCGGAAGTACCCATGAACGGAAATTCCTCACCGCATCCTATGGAAACTGTTTAGCAGAAGCCCATGTGGTGGGGGTGGCAACGGGCTGTGCAGGAAGAGGCTTAGGCGCGGGACTATATACACTCGTAGCCGCCGAAGCAGCCGCCGCCTGGACAGGAGTGCGTCCGCTCTCTTCCAGTAATTTGGCGCTCAGACGCAAAGCATCAATTTCGCGCTGGATGCGTTCCAAATCGGCTTCCTTGTGACGAATCAGCTCGTAAAGATCCTTCATTTGCTTCGGTTACTCACTGGCTAATGATTTTTGAGGGGATGTAGAGCGCATCATTACCCAGCATTCTGAGAAATGCAATAAGGATTTTGCAGCGGTTTGGGTCAAGGGAGGGAATCCTGACGGGTCACTTCGACAGGTTACTCGTCTCCGGGAAGGCGGTAAGTTCCCGTGATAGAACTAAGTGCGTGAGTTTCTTCCTGGGAATTGACGGTGGTGGAACCAAGACCGAGTGCGTCGTTGGGGACAACTCGCGTGTCCTAGGCAGGAGCGTCGGAAGCACAATCAAGATCAAAAAGGTCGGCGAAGATGCGGCGGGCCGGGCTCTTGAGAGCGCAGTAGCAGAGGCCTGCCGGTCCGCAGGCGTTACTCCACAGCAAATCACGCGGACCTGCATTGGCATTGCCGGTTCCAGTATTCCCGAAGTTACAGACTGGACCTATAGCGTCCTCAAACAGCTCGTAGCCGGAGAGGTACAAGTTGTGAACGATGCGCTCATTGCCCACCATGCGGCATTTCGCGGTCGGCCTGGGGTTCTCCTGATCGCGGGCACGGGCTCAAACGTTCTCGGAATCAATGATTGTGGCGAGTCTGGGCGCGCGGGCGGCTGGGGACCGATGATTTCGGACGAGGGCTCCGGATTCTGGATCGGGCGTAGAGCCGTGGCTTACGCGATGCGAGCCTACGATGGCAAGCAGCCGACCAGCTTGTTGGACGCTGTCATGAGAGCTTGGGATTTGAAGACCATTGAAGAACTCGTCTCGATGGCGAACTCGAATCCACCACCGGACTTTTCATCGCTGCTGCCCGCCGTTCTGCAATGCGCCGATGGTGGCGACAAATTGGCGGGCGAGATTCTCATTTCGGCAGCTGAGGAACTCGCACGGCTCGCGACCATCGTTGTACGCAAACTGTGGCCCGAAATCTCGAAAGTTAATGTGGCAGTCACGGGTGGCGTATTTGCACATTCTCCACAAATCCGGCAGAGGTTCGGCGAACTGGTGCGCGCTAAACACCCTGGCGCAGCCGTGAACCTTGAGCCTGTACATCCCGTAATGGGAGCACTCTCGATGGCGCGGAAGTGTAACAGCGCATCTGCCTCATGAGGGTAAAGTTCCACACCCCGCCAGTTGATTACTTGTGACGAATAGACGGCCGATCTCGCTCGACAATCCGGACGCCAACCCAGAAGAGTTGATCGCCAGTTCGTTTGTCGAAGATCTTGTAGTTGCGGCTAAACATCCTGCCTTAATGGAAGATCTTGCGCTGGCGATTCTTCGCCGACGCGATTTACCAGCTGTAGCCCTTGAGGAAATTGCTCGTAATCACTCGGTAATTAAGCGGCGCAAGGTGCTCGTCGGAGTCGTTGAACACCAGCGCACTCCGCGTCACATTTCCTTGCCTTTGCTCAGAAGATTGTTCACCTTCGAACTGATGCAGCTGGCGTTGACGCCGTCCGTGCTTCCCGATATAAAACTCGCAGTCGAAGAAAGTCTAGTCGGAAAATCGGCAACGCTCGCCTTAGGAGAGCGAATTACCTTAGCTCGAAGAGGTTCGACGAAAGTAGCCGGAGCCCTGTTGGTTGACGGCCAGACGACCGTCAGCGAAGCGGCGTTGCAGAATCCGCGAATTACGGAAGCTAGCATCGTTAAGGCGCTTGGCAGGCCGGAGATTCCGCTTACCTTCTTGATAATGCTTGCAAATCATTCAAAGTGGTCTCTCCGACGCGAAATCCAAATTGGGATTCTGCGCCGGAGAGAGGCTACGGACTCATTAGTGCTGAAAATTGCAGCCAAGTTGCCCAAGCCCGCGATCAAAGAGGTGATCACGCAAGCCCGGCTGCCGGCTGGAAGAAAAGAACTGCTTCAAACTGCGCTGATTCGAGGCTGACCGGGCTACGTCAAGCCGCCCGCCTCGAGGCTGAAGGCTCGAGCTTCACTTTTATCCAGCCAGGTTGGCGCGTATCAAATGCCTTGTACGCATCAATCACATTCGTCATTGGCTCTATGTTCGTGAGCACCTTCTCGGGATCCAGTACGCCACTTACCACCTTGTCCAGCAGCATCGGGATATATTTACGGTGATTGCAATTCCCCATTTTGAGCGTGAGATTCTTTTCCATTGCTGTCCCGATCGGGAAACTCTCTGCTGTCTCCGGGTAAACACCGATGATGGACATGGTTCCCGCTTTGGCTACGGACTCTACTGCCCACGAGAGCGCCTGTGAAGGAGCGTCGCCGGGATGCCAATTATCGCCTTGCACGCTTGTCTTTGGCGTGATCATCTTGCGTTCTAGGCGGTCCTTTGGTCTTCGCAGCCATGACTTCTTGGCAGGTCCATGATGCGGATGCGTGGCATCAACACCAACAGCGTCGATTACACGATCTGCTCCAATGCCGCCGGTAAAGCCCTTTATCGCCTCAATCGGGTCCTCCCGGTTGAAATCGATGATTTCAGCGCCTTGGTCCTGGGCCATTTCCAGTCGCGACGGAATGGTATCGATGGCGAAAATGCGCCCGGCATTCAACAGCTTGGCGCAGGCGATTACAAACTGCCCGACAGGACCGCATCCGAAGACTGCCACCGTGCTGCCAGCGTGTATGCAGGCGATCTCGGCGGCCATCCATGCTGTGGGAATGATGTCGGAAAGCAAGATTGCCTGATTATCGCTGACGCCATCGGGAACTCGAACGAGGCCGATATTCGCAAAGGGAATGCGTGCATACTCGGCCTGGAGGCCGTCGAATGGTCCAGTGGACGCTGGACCACCGAAAAATGCTGTGCCCGCCTCGGGACCGTTTGGATTCGCCTTGTCGCACTGTGAGTAGTAGCCGGCACGGCAATAAGAGCAGTTTCCGCAGGCAATGGTGGAGGGAATTACTACACGATCCCGGTTTAAAGTTGCGCACGGCGCTTCCGACTTCCTCGACGATGCCGACACCCTCGTGTCCCAAAATGGTTCCAGGCTTCATTCCCGCCATGGTGCCACGGATCATGTGGAGGTCAGTGCCACAGATCGCGCTTGCCGTAAGCCGCACCACCGCGTCATTGGGCTTCTGAATCTTTGGGTCAGGAACGTTTTCGAGCTGAATATTGCCGACTCCGCGAAACAGTACTGCGTTCATGAGAGCTCCTTTTCAACGCTGTCTTCAGTTGGAGGCCAGCGATAATTGGCAGGTTGACCTCGGATTCTCGGCTTCGAAGTCGCGCAGCTCCGAGGTTCGGACTACTCAACAACACGAACGTCTGGAAAAGTAATCTGGGCGAACAGAGAAAGAAAAGAGGCACACAATTCCAGCGCGTTCTCGTCACCCCGGCTGTGGAAATGCTGGTTGCGCAAAGTCTCTGTTTTGTGCGGCATGCACAGTCTAGTCACGGATACTTGCAAATCATTACCAACGTGTGCCTTTAGTAATCTTCGGAGAAATCAAGACCGTCGCTATTATCACGGCATGGCCACTGCCTTCTCCTCTCCTCAACCTTCCATTGGCTTTGCGCGCAAGCGACGCTGGGAGCGGCACAAGATCGACATCCCAATTCGCTTGATTTTCTGGAATTCTCTTCACACAGCCAAGATCGTTGAGGCGCGTGGGCGCGACATGAGTGACGGCGGGCTGGCCGTCTTCGCTGGAGTGGAGCTGCGCATTGGTGACATCATCGAGATCGAATTTACCCCCGCCTATTCCGGACAGCCGCTGCGGGTCAAGGCTGAGGTGCGCAATCGCCGCGGCTACTCATATGGCATCGAGTACCTAAACGACACGACCACGGAACAAACGCAGGCAGCTCGCCTTCGCGAGTTGCTCAACTCGGCCAGCGGCCATACGAATATCTAGTTGTCCCTTCCATAAGCACGCCAGCAAGCGTTAAAGCTTTGCGGTAAAGAAGGTCGCATCTGTGCCGTCAATGCGATCCCATTATGGTTCGCTTTAGCCGCTGAGGTAAATGTTGGTTTTCATCATCAGCATGCTACCTCAGGCGCTGAAGCGAGAATCAGAAATCAGTTCTAACCGGCACGACTAAAGTGGGTGCCTTCCCTAAACTCCGCGATTCTTTTTCTGTTATGCTGCCGCCCGCTACTCCGGGAGGTACGCCCATGTTGCAGGGTTTCAAGAAGTTTGTTTTGCGCGGAAATGTTGTCGATTTGGCAGTTGCGGTTGTGATTGGCGCAGCGTTCGGAGCCGTCATTACATCGCTGGTCACGAATATGTTCACCCCTCTAATTGCCGCGATCGGCGGCAAGCAAGACTTTTCCAACCTGAGCGTTACCATCAACAACAGCAAGATCATGTACGGCGCATTCTTGAATGCTGTGATCTCGTTCGTGATGATCGCAGCTGCGGTTTATTTCTTCATCGTAATGCCAGTGAATGCCTACACGGAACGTAGAAACCGAGGAGTGGCTCCTCCGGACCCAACTGCGAAGAGGTGTCCCGAGTGTTTGAGCGAGATTCCTATTGCGGCCAAGCGATGTGCCTTTTGCACCAGCCCCGTGGGATCCGCCGCTGGCGCCAGCGTGTAGTCGGGCAGTTAAGTTTCTGGATGTGATCGAGACATCGTGTGCTGGCATGTCGCACTCGACAATTGAAAAATCCCGTCCGGAGAAACGATGAAAGTTTTGGATCCAGGCGTGTTGCCCTGCCTTGTTCGTTGGAGTGTTAACAGCTTCCTGCGTTGCTTTAGACCAAAAGCCGCAGGGAATCTACAAAACTAACTGTGAGGGGTGCCATGAACCGACAGGCCGAGCCTCGGAGGTCGGGAGAAGCCTTCGTGCCAGGAGTTTCAAGGATTCCGCAGTGCTCAAGATTCCTCCTGCAACACTTGCAAGAGTCGTCGCAAAGGGCAAGAACCAGATGCCTCCATTCGAGGGAGCGTTAACAGCAAAAGAGATAAGGGACCTTACGAAGTACATCAAGGAAATGAAGTAACAATTGCAGGCTGAAATAAAGCAGTCGCGGGTATTGCCGAACTGTGCTTCAAAGACTTGCGTTTTAAATATGTCTAACGAGTCTGCGCAGCGCATTGGGACGCTGAGGCAGGAACACTCAGAAGATCTCGGAAAACGAATCCGTCTCGCTGTACTGTTTCGCCGTTCACAATTGGGATCGACGTTCGGAACATGGGCCCTGAATATACGAAGGTGTGGAACTCGCCATTCTCGGCACAGGGATCAGCAGACGCCGGCAAGTCAGTCAGGAGCTTCTCGTCGTAGTCTCTGCCGGCCCAGTCCGCCGGAACCGCTCGTGGATCAACGCAACTCAGGCGTGCTCGCAGTCCCGAGCGAAGCATCTCTTCCGCGAGTTCGCGCGTAGGCATGCCCCAGACAGGAAAAAGAAACTCAAGTCCGCATTTCTTGAACTGGGCCTCACGATACTGGCGGATATCCTGCAAATAGAGGTCCCCGAAGGCTATGGCATCTATTCCGAGCCGCTTTAGAAAGTGCAGGGCGTTGCTCATGCGGCGCTCGTAATGCTCGTTTGTACAGGGTGAAGGTAAGGGAATGACCCAAAGCGGCAGTCCCGCCGCTTGAGCCTGCGCTTCCAGGAGCTCGCGTCGAACGCCATGCATAGCTATGCGATTGAAACGCTGATTGATGGTGGTAAGTAACCCGATGACCGTGTACTTATCTGGTTGTTGACGAAGCCTATAGAGCGTCCAGGCGCTGTCTTTGCCCCCGCTCCATGAAACCACGACGCGCTTGGTGACCCTGTTCGTTAGCAAGGCAAAATTGTACCGTCCCGACTAGCAGGAGGTGTTACGCTTTTGTGCAACAGGTACTCAAATGTCGACTCAGGCCTCCGCCCAGAACACTATGGTCAGTGGACAGGAATTTCCTGTTCTGCTGCGCGTAGAAGGTGATAGGCAGCAGGCAATCCCGCTAATCCATTTCCCGTTCACCATCGGAAGACGGGCAGAGAAGCACATGGTAATTACGGATCCCATGGCTTCGCGTGATCACGCCGAAATCGTGCAGATGGGTGGTGAATATTACCTGCTAGACCTTGGCAGCAAGCACGGTACATTCGTCAACGGATCTCTGGTAAAGCGACACAAGCTGGTTAACAACGACCGCTTGCAGTTTGGCAGCAGCAACGACCGCACATTTGCCGTTTTCCAATTTGGCACCACTAGCCAGACAACCAGCTCAGCTCGGGAATTATTGAGCCAGATTTCGGGACTCCAGGTTGAAAAGGAAGCTTCCGATCTGGAGAAGCTGGCGTTCTTCCTGGAAGTCGCACGCAAGCTGAACAGCCGCGGAGCTCTCGACGACGTTCTGGTAACGCTTGTAGAAGCAACATTACGCATCACCGGTGCCGAACGTGGATTTGTCTTCTTGGTCGGCAAAGAAGGGGATTTGAGCCTCGCCGTTGGGCGCAACTCGCTCGGGGATGAACTCAAAGACGATACGACGATCTCGCATTCGATCCTGAAAGATGCGATGACATCGGCCTCCCGAGTAATCATTACCGATACGGCAAGTCATTCGGATCTCGCAGCGCGGCAGAGCATTGTCGCCCACGATCTACGGACAGTGATCTGCATGCCCTTGTTCCGGACTAACATTGCTGCGCAGGGCCAACAGACTCAGGCTGATGATGCCCCGCGAGGCATTAATGGAGTCCTTTACCTGGATAGCCGCCTAGCCTCCCGCGGCCTATCAAGTTTGAGTCGGGACATTCTCAACACAGTTGCCACAGAAGCTGCCGCTTTGATCGAGGCCGCGCAACTTGCCCAGGCTGAACAGAATGCGCGGCTGTATCAAAAAGAGCTTGCCATTGCCGCGACGATCCAGCAGCGCCTGATGACGGTGATCATTCCCGAGGTGAATTACGCGAAGTTGCGGGCGCGAAGTCTGCCTTGCGAGGAGATTGGAGGAGACTTCTACGATGCCGTGCTGGCAGACGGCAACTTGTACCTGGTGCTCGCCGATATCTGCGGGAAAGGAGTTTCAGCCGCGATTCTTGCCTCGATTTTGCAGGGGATGATCTATTCGCAGCTCGTCGCCCACGTGCCGCTTGCGGACATTGCGGCTGCCGTCAATCGCTTCTTGTGCGTGAAGAAACTGGGCGAGAAATATGCGACCTGCAACGTCGTTAAAATCACCCCCATCGGCAACTGTGAGTTCCTCAACTGTGGACACGTGCCGGCTGTCCGCGTAGCAGATGGCAGGGTTTTGAGACCTACAGAAGGAAATCTTCCATTGGGACTCATTCCAACTGCAGAATTCGAAACCTACAGTTTCAAATTGAAACCTGGTGATCGAATCGTTCTCGTGAGCGACGGCGTAAACGAAGCTCAGAATCGTGAAGGCGAATTCTTCGGCGATGAAAGATTGGAAGCTGTCGTTCTTCGGGGAAAAGATCTGTTCGCTGCGGTGAGTGAGTTTGCCCAAGGTGCGCCTCCATCCGATGACTGCACCACCGTGGAACTTGAATATATCGGCGACTGAAGCCCGACCAACCTTGGGATATTCGGATGTGGCCGCAGCATGGTAGAGACGCAGCATGCTGCGTCTCTACCAGTGTCGCGGGAACCCCAGCGGTCTTGCGGTCTTCTCGATCTACTCAAAGCAGATTTTATCGGCGGTCACAACGGAGTGCTGCCGCAAACGCAGGTCATCGCGTCGTGGGCAGTCAGCGCGAAAGTGAGCTCCACGACTCTCTTCTCTCGCCAGCGCGGAGCGCGCAATCAAATCGCCAACGGCTAGAAGGTTTTTTGTCTCGAAGTCCACGCGTTTGAATGGCAACCTCAGTAAAAGCTTCCAGTTATTGATCTGATGCAGCAGCTGTTGCAACCCGCTCCTATCTCTTACGACCCCGGCATATTGCCACATTGCGGCGCGCAGTTGTTGCGCAGTTTGCGGATCGGGTTTCGAATCCGCTCCAGCAATTTTTTGATGGCAAGACAGCTTTGCCTTCGAGCCCAGTTCCTTTCTCATGGCTTCGGCGGCTCGGGCACCAAAGACGAGTCCTTCCAGCAGGGAATTGCTGGCTAACCGATTCGCGCCGTGCACACCGGTGCACGCTGTTTCTCCCGCTGCATAGAGACCACGCAGCGAACTTCGTCCATGAAGGTCTGTTTTGATCCCACCCATCAAATAATGAGCGGCGGGGCGGACAGGCACCAGATTGGCGGTAATGTCGATGCCGTATTGTTTGCACGTCATATAGATTCGCGGAAAGCGCTCGCGCAGATGTGCTGCGTTGAGATGCCGCAGATCGAGATATGCTACCGCAGGTGTGGCTTTGCTTGTTCTGATTTCCTGCACGATGGCGCGAGCGACAACATCTCGCGGTGCGAGTTCCGCCAGAGGGTGATATCGAGGCATAAAGCGCTCGCGCGCTGGATTGAGCAGCAGTGCTCCTTCTCCCCGTAGTGCTTCTGAAAGTAGAAAGCGAGGAGCTCCGGGCGCAGAGAGCGCTGTAGGATGGAATTGAAAAAATTCCATGTCACTGATAGAAGCGCCCACTCGGTATGCCATTGCAATTCCATCTCCGGTGGCCACCGGGGGATTGGTCGTGTCTGAGTAAACCTGGCCTGCGCCGCCAGTCGCCAGGAGCACCGCTTTGGCGCGAACCGTTTTGGGCGTGCCGTCGGCGGCGAGCATAGCTACTCCGGTCACTTGTTCGCCATCAAGGCAAAGGTCTGTCGTAAATTCAAATTCGGTGAAGGCGATTTGTGGGATCTTCTGAGCCTTAGCAATTAGAGACCGTCCGATCTCGCGGCCAGTAGAATCGCCGTGAGCGTGCAGGATGCGCGAGCGGCTGTGTGCGCCCTCGCGGGTGAACGTTAACTTACTCCCACTTCGGTCAAATTCGGTCCCCCAGTCGATCAGCTCTTGAATGCGTGCGGGACCTTCTTTGACAAGCACACGAGCGGCTTCAACATTTACAAGTCCATCACCAGCATCGATGGTGTCTTGCAGGTGAAGCTCGACTTCATCGTCGTCGCTTAAGGCCACTGCAATTCCACCTTGAGCATATTGCGTGTTGCTCTCGGTGACCTCCTGCTTCGTGACGACCAACACACGGCCACCCTCGGCAAGTCCGATTGCAGCGCGCAATCCAGCGATTCCGCCTCCAACAACGATGAAATCTGTCTCAGATGAAAACCAAGGCATGAGAAATTTCGATGGTAGCACGCGATATCGGGACCATTCCCGATCGGACTGACGTCCGCAGCGCATGGGATATGATGAAAGCTCGTGAACAAAATCACCGTCAAAACGAAGTCAGCAGAGTATTCAGTGCTAGTCGAGCGTGGCGTGCTTACTCAGGTTGGAAAGACCATCGCTAAGCTGCTTCCCAGCAAGAAATCTCGATGCTTCGTCGTCACCGTCGCTCCGGTTTGGACGCTGTGGGGCGAGACATTCAAGAAAGCATTGGCGAGCGCGAAGCTCGACTTCAGTGTCCTGGAAATGACGGATGGTGAGCGCGCCAAGAGTTTTGCAAGTGTGGAACACCTGGCTGAACGAATGGCAATGAAAGGCGCGGATCGGAATTCGGTCGTTATTGCGTTTGGTGGAGGCGTGGTTGGCGATCTCGCTGGTTTTTTGGCGTCGGTCTACATGCGCGGCGTACCTGTTATCCAGGTGCCTACAACCCTTTTGGCGCAAGTCGATGCCGCGATCGGCGGAAAGACCGGGGCCAACTTGCGTGCAGGAAAGAATCTCGTTGGAACGTTCCATCAACCTCTCGCGGTGATCTCGGATCCGGAGTTGCTGACTACATTGCCGGATCGCGAATTCCGCGCTGGATTGTTCGAGGTGATCAAGTCGGGAGTGATCCGCGACCGAAAGCTGTTCGAGATCGCGGAGAGCGAACGCAAACGATTGCTGGCAAGGGATCAGGATATCCTTGAACGTGTGATTCACGATTGTACGCGCATTAAGGCTGAAGTGGTGGCTGCCGATGAAAAGGAATCTGATCTGCGGCGCATCTTGAATTTTGGACACACCATTGGACATGCGCTGGAAGCTGATACGGCATATCGTCATTTTTTACATGGTGAAGCTGTCGGTTGGGGCATGGCTGCGGCTGCCATGATCGGTACCGCTGTGCGAAGGACTTCTCCCGAATTGGCACAGAGGATAGTGTCATGTGTGCTTGCATATTCTCCGCTGCCTGAAGTCAATAGCCGGGCGGAGGACATCGTGAAACGTATTCAGGGCGACAAAAAGGCTTTTAATGGTAAGGTCCACTTCGTTTTGGCGACTTCAGTCGGAAAAGTGGAAATTTTCAACCGCGTCCCCGACGATGTAGTGGCGCACGCGGTTGAGGAATTGCATTATCTCTCTCGCAATTGACGATGCCTGTTCCTCTAAAAGATCGACCACAAGTGATTGGCGCTGCTCCGCAAGGCTCGGCAGGCGAACGCTCGGCTGCGCTGGCCGTACGCGAGATGTTCGATGAGATCGCGCCTCGATATGACCTGCTCAATCATATCTTGTCGATGAATGTCGATCGGCTGTGGTGGTGGCGGACTGCACGTTTCTTTCGTTCTGTATTGGGAAACCCTGGTGCAAGAGCTCTGGATCTGTGTTGTGGGACAGGGGACATGGCAGCCGCGCTTCGCCGGCAAGCCTCAGGAATTGAGATCGTAGGCGCCGATTTCTCGCGCGGAATGCTAACCCGCGGATTAAGGAAATTTTTCCTTCAACGTATCGAAGCAGTGGAAGCCGACGCTCTTTGCTTGCCATTTCCTGATGGAAGCTTCGACCTCGTAGTGTCAGCTTTCGGCTTTCGCAATCTTGCGAACTACGATGCAGGGTTGGCGGAGATTTATCGAGTTCTTCGCCCAAACGGCGAAATCGGCATTTTAGATTTTAGTGAACCTGGCGGTCTGCTCGGAAAGCTATACAGCTTCTACTTCAAAAAGGTCCTTCCGAGAATCGGAACGTTTATTTCGGGCGTGCGTGGACCCTATAATTATCTGCCTGCCTCGGTGTCGAGCTTTCCGTCACCTGACGAGATGCTTGGGCGTATGCGAAGCGCGCATTATCGCAACGCGACGTGGCGTCCGTACACTTTTGGAATTGCTGGACTCTATCGCGCCGCCAAGTGAACTACTTTGCCGGACCCTGCACAACCTCGTAGTGCTGAGCTCGTTCATCCCAACGAGATAGGACTCTCCTCCGCTCCTCAGGAACGATTGCAAGTTCGTAGTTTTCGCCTGCAACGGCGCGAATGGCATCAACAGACTCCCAGAGCATCAGCGTGATGAACTCAACCTCATCTCCACGATCTCCTCGCAGCAGATAGCTGCCTCGATAGCCGGCAACTTTGTCGAGACCGGGCAGGACGTCCGGCTTGAGCATCGCTTCGTACTTGTCAGCGTTCTCTCTTGTGGCGAAGCCATGCCAAATTCTGGCAATCATTCTTGCCCCCATCAGCGAAAATATGACCACTCATCAGAGTCGGACTCAGGTTTTTGAATTCCGCGTTGTGTTTTTTTCAGAACGTTCTTGTATAAGGTTAGCTCCATGCTTCGCATGCGCCTTCATTTCGCCCTTCTTCTTTGGTTGAGCGCAGCAGCCGTTGTCCAGACTGCTTCACAACCGCAGTACGAGATCGTGGTCGATCACGATGTGATGATCACGATGCGGGATGGTGTAAAGCTGGCGTGTGATATTTATCGTCCAGCGCAAAATGGCAAGGCCCTTGAACGGAAGTTTCCGGTCATTCTGGAACGCACTCCTTATGGAAAGAAAACGAGTGAGCCGTGGGCGAAGTACTTCGTGCCGCGTGGCTACATTGGAGTGGCTCAGGATATTCGCGGCCGCTACAACTCGGAAGGGCACTGGTGGCCGTACCGCGATGACGGTCGCGACGGCTACGACACGGTTAAATGGATCGGCAAACAGCCATGGTCAATCGGCAAGATCGGGACGGTTGGTACTTCATATCCCGGAGGCACGCAGCACGCGCTTGCGTTGTCGAATCCGCCATATCTCACCACGATGATTCCTGCCGACGCAATGTCGGATTACGGAATTTATGGAGTGCGCCACAACGGTGCCTTCGAAATGCGTTGGATGAACTGGATCTTCAACATCGGCGGACCACAGGGAAGCGATGCTGCACGCGATCCGGCTACACAGCAGGCGTTGTTGCATCTGGGAGAGCACGTTCGCGAGTATGCGAAGGCGTTGCCGTTTCGTCCGGGAACCACTGCTCTCAAGCACGCGCCGGATTATGAAGACTGGCTCACACAGGCGATGGCTCACGGTGATTACGACGATTTCTGGAAAGACAAGGGCGTCGATGTAGTCGCGCATGTCGCTGATTACAAGGACATTCCCGTCTATCACCTCGGCGGGTGGTACGACTCATGGGGCGCACAGGTCGCCAACATGAACTTTGTTACGTTGACGAAAAATAAAAAGAGCCTGCAGCGCCTCATTATGGGACCGTGGACACATGGAGGTCGCACGCGCAGCTATGCGGGCGAGGCCGAGTTCGGCCCTGATGCGGCGATTGATTTTCTCGCCTTCGAGCAACGCTGGTTCGATCATTGGCTGAAGGGAATCGACAACGGAGTAGATCGCGAGCCTCCGGTGCGTATCTTCGTTATGGGCGGCGGCGATGCGCACAAAACGCCTGAGAGCCGCATCTTTGTAGGGGGATATTGGCGCGACGAGCAGGAATGGCCACTCGCGCGCGCAGTTGCCACTCCGTACTACCTCCACGCTAATGGGTGGCTATCGATCCAGAAACCAGTTGCCGAGTCGCCGAAGTCTTTCAAGTTCGATCCGCACCGTCCGGTGCCAACGCTCGGTGGCAACATCTCGTCGCACAACGCTCCGCCGTCAAGGCACAACACCATTGAGCGTCCGGGAGACTCGGAAAACCTGATGGAACAAGGGCCTTACGATCAGCGATGTCGAGTCTCAATCTGGACCTGCGACGATACGCTGCCGCTATCGACTCGTAGTGATGTCCTGGTTTTTCAGACTGAGCCGTTGTCGCAGGATGTCGAGGTCACCGGAAGGCTCATCGTGAAATTGTGGGCTTCGTCGAGCGCTCCCGACACGGATTTCACGGCCAAGTTGATCGACGTTTACCCGGCGAACAAAGATTTCCCCGATGGTGTAAATCTCAACATCGGTGACAGCATCGTGCGCGCCCGCTATCGCAACTCACTCCAACATGCTGAGATGATGAAGCCGGGCGAAGTGTATCCGTTCACGATCGAGATGTACCCGACGTCCCTTGTATTCAAGAAGGGCCATCGCATTCGCGTGGATATTTCGAGCAGCAATTTCCCGCGGTTCGATGTAAATCCCAACACAGGGGAGCCCCTGAACGATAATCGGCGTTGGGCGATTGCGATCAATACTATCTACCATGACGCCCAACACGCGTCACAGATTCTGCTGCCAATCGTTCCGGGAGGACAGTGAAGTCGGCATGCTTCTTCGGGACGTGCCGAAATTTTGTTCGATCTCATCATCCAAAGGACTTAGATGGCGAGATCTCATCCGATCTCATGAGATATCTAGTCGATCTCATGCCCACCATCGGGTTTTTCCCATTATGACACAATCACAAATTCCCCCGCTTATTCCTAGTACGACGGAACGCTGAAATAATCAATAAAAAAAATGCGTAATTGTGCCGTGACAGAGATTCGAAAAAGTACTTACTGTGCCGGCAGATTTACTGAGCGATGTACCGCGAGTAACCGCTGCAGAGTCTCCTTCAGCTTTGAAAGGGGCAACGCATTGGCTCCGTCGGACTTTGCTTGCGAAGGATTGTCGTGCACTTCCAGGAATACTCCATCAACACCGACGGCCACGGCAGCCCGTGAGAGTATGGGAATGAACTCCGGTTGTCCGCCGCTCTGCTTCGGCTGGCCATTCTCGCCAGTTCCTGCGCTGGGAAGCTGAACGGAATGAGTCGCGTCGAAGACCACGGGAGCGAGTTTTCGCATGATTGACAGGGAACGCATGTCCACCACGAGATTGTTGTAGCCGAAGCTTGATCCACGTTCGGTGAGGAAGATTCGTCCGTTGCCGCTCTCCCGAATCTTTTCGACGGCGTGTCGCATATCCCAGGGCGCGACGAACTGTCCCTTCTTGACATTGATTGCGCGTCCGGTCTTCGCGGCCGCAACCAGGAGATCGGTCTGACGGCAGAGGAAAGCGGGAATCTGAAGGACGTCGACAGCTTCCGCGACTGGCTCCGCGTGTTCAGGCGCATGGATATCAGTCAGCACCGGAACGCGATGAGTCTCCGCGACCTTTCGCAGAATGCGAGTACCTTCCTTGAGGCCGGGTCCGCGGAAGCTCTTCAGTGAAGTTCGATTGGCCTTGTCGTAGGAAGCTTTGAAGATGTAGGGAATGCGCATTTCGCGCGTAATAGTGCTGATAGCTTCAGCCATTTTGAGAGTATGGGCTTCACTCTCGATCACACACGGTCCAGCGATCAGGAAGAGTTCACCCGAACCTACGTGGACGTTACCGACCTCAAATTCCATTCAACGGAGAGTAACAGACCCGAGGGCGAACACGCCCGTCACGAAGGCGGCCTTCGGAGGTCACGAAGCCTCAAACATTTTGTATTCATACTCGCGCGCTCCGGGATTTTTACTTTCGGCCCACTTTCTCTGGCCGCAGGAATAGCTCCTCTTCCGCCTCCGTTCGTTGTTCCCGATGCTTGAGTCGGTTGTCGTACGAAGCTTTGACAAATTCTCGGAACAGCGGATGTGGCTCAAGTGGTTTCGATTTGAATTCAGGATGGAACTGGCAACCAAGGAAGTAGGGATGGTTCGGGATTTCGACGATCTCAACGTAGGTTCCGTCCGGAGTCGATCCGGTGATCCGCAGCCCGCCGCCGGTCAGCAGCGCCTCATATTCCCGATTGAATTCGTAACGATGCCGATGACGTTCACTAATTTCAGTCTTACCATAGGCGTGCGCGGCGATCGAATCTGCTTCGAGCTTGCATTCCCATGCGCCTAAACGCATCGTGCCACCCAGTTCATCAATACCCTTGAGCTCACGCAGTTTGTAAATGATGCGGTGTGGAGTGCTTGGATCAAATTCGCTCGAGTCGGCATCATGCAGTCCACAAACGTTACGTGCGAACTCTATGCAGGCTGTTTGCATGCCAAGGCATATTCCGAAATAGGGAATTCGCTTCTCGCGTGCATAGCGAATCGCGTTCAACATGCCGGCGATACCACGTTTACCAAATCCGCCGGGGACAAGAATCCCATCGTAGCCTTCGAGTTGCGCCTCGTACGAGCGATCCTCGGGATCGCGACTCTCGAGCCCCTCAGCCTCCACCCAAGTGACATTCAGCTTCAGACTTTGCCCGACCGCCGCGTGAACCAGAGCCTCTTTGAGCGACTTATACGAGTCTTCGTATTCGACGTACTTTCCGACGATTGCAATCGAAACTTCATCTTTTGGGTTATATACGCGGTGAACCAGACCTTCCCACGCTTTAAGCTTGCGTGCGGGAGCCTCGAGATGCAGATACTTCAGGGCCAGCGTGTCGACTTCCTCGTGTGCGAATACGAGTGGGACTTCGTAGATCGAAGCCACGTCCTTCGCGGTAATAACTGCCTCTTCTTCCACATTGCAGAACAGAGCGATCTTGCTCTTGATCTCTTTGGAAAGGAAACGATCAGTTCGGCATAGCAGAATGTCGGGCTGGATTCCCACACTCAGGAGTTCTTTCACCGAGTGCTGGGTCGGTTTCGTCTTAAGTTCGTTAGCGGCAGCGATCCACGGAACCAGCGTCACGTGTACGAAGATTGTGTTCTCGCGGCCGAGTTCCTGACGCATCTGGCGAATGGCTTCGATGAATGGGAGTGACTCGATATCACCCACTGTGCCGCCGATCTCGACTAATGACACGTCCACATCCTGCGAGACCTTCTTCATCGCCGCTTTGATCTCGTTGGTGACGTGCGGGATGACTTGCACAGTCTTGCCTAAATAGTCGCCGCGACGTTCTTTCGTGATGATCTGCTCGTAGATCCTGCCGGTGGTCAGGTTGTTATCCCGGCTGAGCTTAGCGTGGGTGTAACGCTCGTAGTGTCCAAGGTCGAGATCAGTCTCGGCACCATCGTCCGTGACGAAAACTTCGCCATGCTGAAACGGAGACATTGTGCCAGGATCCACATTGAGGTAAGGATCGAACTTCTGGAGACTCACCTTTAAGCCGCGGCTTTCGAGAAGACAGCCAATCGACGCCGCGGCAAGTCCCTTGCCTAAGGACGACACAACCCCACCGGTCACAAAAACGTACTTTGCCATTCGTTTCTCGCCTCAGAGTGTCTGGAAATGGTCTCCGGCAGGTCCGGCCGGGTGTTTGCGGCTCGGAGGCCCCGCCCCATGCCTTTCCAGGCAGGGCCGGATTGAACCGCATAGGGGTACACAACCAATTATTGCAGAAGTTGACCTGTGAAGGAATTGTGAATTTCGGGAACTCCCATTCGAGGTTGCACCAGGCAAACAGGGTATTAAGATGCAGAGCGTAGCCCTATATTTTTCAGTTTAATTCCAGCTTTTCTGACTGCGGCGATTAGGGTTAAAGGCTCACCCTTACGCACACCTTAGTTCGACGCTACGAGTTTCTTTCCTAGCCTTCTAGAAGATCAACCCAAGTGAGTGAAGCAGCTGCAACCGATACCCTCGCCTTTCCCTTGGAGGCGAGACTTGAAGCGTACTTCACGCGTTTGTTTTTGTTCGTGCACGCTCGTTTGTTTAGCACTTGTTACTGGATGCGGGGGAGGTGGCGCTTCTAGCTTCACGTCAACTCCAGCATCGGCTACGGCTGGCAGCGGATCTACGCCAACCTCCGTAACCCCGACACCAACTCCAGTTCCCACGCCCACACCAAGCCCGACCCCGACCCCCACACCGACGCCGACGCCCGCACCAACGCCAACCCCCACACCAACGCCGACCCCTACTCCTACACCAACGCCAGCCCCCCCGCCAACTCCTACACCAATGCCGACACCAGTAAAGCCCACAACCTCAGTGACCGCTGAAACGTCCGGCAACACGAGTGCGGCGACAACTTTTGGCCGGCAGCTTAACGGCAATGCAGGCTTATCCAATGTCAGCAAAGTCGATACACGAATGCTGCTCTATCCTGGTGCGGCGACCAGGATTTACGCTCATTTCATGGCTTGGTTTGGAGAATCGAGCCACATGGACGTTGGCTACACGTCAAGCGATCCGGCGCAAATCAAGCGGCAGGTAAGCGATGCGTTGAGTCGCGGCATCTCTGGATTTATCGAAGATTGGTATGGCCAAAACAACGCCATGCCCAACGCGACCGCGTTTTCGCTAAAGGCTGAAGCGGAGAGTCGAAACGGGGAGTTCGTCTTCGCGATCATGGAGGATGGCGGCGCATTGAACCATTGCAGCGCGACTGCCGGATGCGACCTAAGTGGTCAGATGATCACGGATCTTACGTACGCTTACAACAATTTCGAGACATCTTCGGCATACATGAGGATCAATGGCCGTCCTGCCGTGTTCTTCTTTGATCCAGACCGATTTGGGACGCTGGACTGGGGCAGGATTGTGGCAAGCGTGCCCGGAAACCCGCTGCTTATATTCCAGAATCCTGGGGGGTTTAGTCACCCGCAGAGCAACGGCAGCATTTCCTGGGTCATCATCGATTCGGATGCGAATGACTGGGCGCAATCCTATCTCGATAATTTCTACGCTGCCGGGGTTACAGCCTTGCCCAGCCACGTTTTCGGGGCAACGTACAAAGGTTTCAACGACACTTTGGCCGACTGGTCGTCCAATCGAACCATCAATCAAAACTGTGGACAAACCTGGCTCTCGACATTTTCCGAAATCGGGAAATATTACTCCAAAGCTACTCAGCTTGAATCCTTGCAGTTAGTGACATGGAACGACTACGAGGAAGCGACTGAGATTGAAAGCGGAATCGACAACTGCATCACAGTTTCGGCGTCAGTTTCCGGAAGCCAGCTTCATTGGACCGTAACAGGGAACGAGAACACGATTGATCATTACGTTCCTTTTATCTCGGTTGACGGCGAGAATCTGATGCCGTTGTCGGAAGTACCCGTAGGAACCCGCACACTTGATTTATCTTCCTATCACTTCGCCGCGGGTTCCTACGCCGTGTATGTGAAGGCTGTCGGTAAGCCGAGCTTCAGGAATCAAATGTCTGATCGGGTGTCCTATGCAGGAGGAGCCTGAGATTCCAGCGGAGCATCGGACGGCCTCGCGCCGGCGCTCCGTTGTCAACACCAGAAAAGACAGTCTGAACTCACAAAAGGTTCAGGATCCCTGAGGTACTTCAACCTTCGCTACCAGCGTGCCGATCATAGTGCTCTTCTTTGTATATCGCAGGCTTCAGGTCTGCCGTGACGGTGGTTGCCTGAGTTTCGCCCACTGACTTTCCCTTCATGTCAAATGCTCGTGTCACGAATTCCAGTTCTGCATGTTCTAATTCACCCTGAGGCTCGAACGTGATTGCCCATGGCAAGACGTTAAACTCGACCACAACTTTTTTGTGTTCTTTGGTAGGTGTAGTGCCAGTCTGCGCAGATTCGTGAGTCTCATTAAAGGATTCGTCCAGTCGATTTTTCTCAGGCCGTCGCCATCCGAAAGAACGCTCGGCTTGCGGCGCCATCATTCTCAAACGTCCCTTTACCTTCGACTGAAATACCGCCGGAATAACCGATCTTCTTGAGATAACGGAAGAAATCGATGTAGTGATCATCCTCGTTCAGATCGTGTGGCCAGACGCGTCCATGAGGGTTTGCGAAATGCAAATGGACAATTTCTCGTTGACCTGTCTCGAGGACCTTCGGATCCTCGTTCTCCTCGCGAAGATGATAGTAGTCGATGATCATGCGCACGTTGGCGTGCTTCGCGGCGCGCACCATCTCCAGTGCCTCGCCGCCAGTGTTCAGAATGTTACTTTCCTGGCGGCGAAGCGGCTCGATCGCGACGACGAGATCGTGATGGCGAGCAACATCACCAGCCATCCGAAGGAATTGGACGATCTGTTCGTGAGCTCGATGCCGGGAGAATCCCTCCGGAACATTGCGCGATCCGGCGCTGCCCCAAACCGCAACCGAGGCTCCAAGGCGTCGGCAACGTGCAAGGCAGGGCTCCAAATAATCTCTCAAGACGGAAATTGAGACTTCGTTGCCGACGACTCTCAGGTCAGGTCGACGAATAAGACTGTTAAACGCCCGGCAACGGATTGGAGAAGCGAGTACCTCCTCAGAGTAATCCCGAAATTCGTCATCGCTCATGACCGCGATCTCAGCGGCTGCCGGTTCGATGTAATCAAAACCGTACTTCGCTGCGCTGGCGCAATCGCGAGTGCAAACGCCGATCTTGATATCTTCGCTGGACTTGAAAGCCATGAAGAATGGCGACACGGCCAATGAAGCGAGGAGTGCTCGTCTTGTGATCATGGCGCAGGGTGCGGTCTGCACCTCCCTATTCGATGGGCAAGCCTCGGAGCGACGGGAGGTATCCCGGCGCTCCGGATTCTTACATGCTCCTGCCACTGGACACAATCAATTCAGACTTGCTCTGGCACAACGTATGGCGCGCGATATGTGCCGCGCAGCATGCGGTTTGCTTCCTCATCTCCAACGACTTCTTCCTTTTCGGGATCGAATTGCAGCGTGCGCCCCAGCCGATATGAGGCGTTCGCAAGATGCACCAGCGTCGTGGAGATGTGAGCTTCCTCAATCGGCGAATGAATATCTTCCGCACGCCGACTGCGAATGCAATCAATGAAGTTTGCGAAATGGTCGCCTGCCGCTTTACCGGAGGGTCCCGCCACAGCCTCCTCCGTGAGCCAGGTCTTGTATGCATCGTACCCGTCAATGCCGACATAGCCGTTCGAGCCGTAAAAGAGATTACCGATGGTATTGGTCTTCGCATCCTTCGGGCCAAGCGATTGCTCGTTACTGGCCTTCTTTCCATTGCCGGCAGTCAAACCGGCGGCTGGTACGGCAGACCTTCCGTAGGCGCCTGAGCCGATCTCAGCCTCGTGATTGGTGATCCAGTGACGGACTTCGACCTCCATCATCTTGCGCTTCTTGTTGGTGTCCTCGAAGTAGAAGGTCGCGTTCAGCACATTGGGTGTTTCCTGATCGTCGTCGAACATGAAGTGCCCGCCCATTGCGGAAATCTGGACAGGGAAGCGAACACCGAGTCCCCAGCGCGCGATGTCGATCTCATGAATGGCTTGGTTGCCGATTTCGCCATTGCCGGTGTCCCAGATCCAATGCCAGTTGTAATGAAAGCGGTTGCGCGTGAATGGCTTCAGTGGCGCGGGACCAGTCCATAGGTCGTAATTGACGCCTGCGGGCACAGGTTCAGGCGTGGCCCGTCCGATAGATTGCCGCCACTTGTAGCAAAGTGCGCGGGCGAGGTAGACGTCGCTTATTGTCCCGTTTTGGACTCTTTGTATGGCGTCGATCATGCCGGGATTCGACCGGGACTGACTTCCGTGCTGGCAGATGCGGTTGTACTTCTTCACCGCGCTCACCAACCGGCGACCTTCAAAAGAGTTGTGAGAACACGGTTTCTCTACATATACGTCTTTACCAGCCTGGCAGGCCCAAATACCCATGAGCGAATGCCAGTGGTTGGGAGTTGCGATCGAAATTGCATCGATATCTTTGTCCTCGAGGAGCTTGCGGATATCGACATAGGTTTTGGGTTTGGCGAGACCGAGCTTCTGCATGTCGCCGACGCGTTGATTCAAAACGCTCTCATCGATGTCGCAGAACGCAGCAATTTCCGCACCGGGAACTTTCGCAAAGCCGTGAAGATGATCATTGCCGCGGCCGCGTACGCCGCAAATCGCGAGGCGAACACGATCATTGGCACCGAGTACTCGTCCGCCCAGAGCGAGTGTTGCTGCTCCAACGGTGATTGCTTTCCCCGTAGTCTTAAGAAAATCTCGGCGATCGATCGACATATGACAACCCCTTGGATTGGAATCAAGCCCGCAAGCCGCATAGTATAACTTCCGCGAGCGAATCGGCATTTCATTCTGTAAACCTCGATTCAATCGATAACTTGTGAGTGGCGTGATTGTAGGAGGATCGATGAGTCTCACCCGTCGTCGTGTAATAAAAGCCGCCGGCCTAAGCGCTGCATGCAGTGCGATGCGTCCTTTCATTTCATTCGCCGCAGGGCCGCAAGCGAGCGATGACAAACAATTCCATGGATTGCGTGTGGGAGTTTGCTCGTATTCACTGAAGTCTTTTCCCTTGGCCGGGACATTGCAAACGATTCATCGCCTCGGCGTGCGCTACTTGTCACTGAAAGATGTTCATCTGCCATTGACTTCAACGTCCGATCAGCGGAAACAAGTCAGAATGCAGGCTGAGGATTTGGGACTCTCGATCACGAGCTGTGGGGTGATCTATCTTAAAGATACCGAGGCGGAGATGCGTCAGGCATTCGACTACGTTCACGATCTCGGCGCCTCACTCGCTGTCGTGGGGGTTTTCCCTCAGCAATTGCGGACGCTAGACAAAGTAATTCGCAGCTATGACCTGAAAGCTGCCATTCACAACCATGGCCCTAAAGATAAGCGCTTCCCATCACCGCTTGAGATATATGACGCGATCAAAGGACTTGATCCGAAAATAGGCATCTGCATGGATCTCGGCCACACTTTTCGCATGCACGAAGACCTCGTTTCGGACGTGAAGAAGACGTGGGATCGACTGTATAGCATGCACGTTAAGGACTTGGAGTCGGATCAAGTAGATGCGAAAGGCGTTTCTGTCGGACTGGGCGTAATGCCAATTGTTCCTGTGCTGCGCGAACTGGTGCGGTCAGGTTACAAGGGAGAGGCTCAATTAGAGTATGAGATTGAACCGAAGGATCCATTTATGGGCATGGCCGAATCGCTCGGTTTCATGCGGGGCGCCCTGAGTTAACTCCTGCAAGTCGCGGCTGCGGCCAACGCACGCGGCCGCAATTCCTCGCTACAATAAATCCTTTGCCTCATAGCTCACGGAGCCACATGCATCGTTGGTCTCAATTGTTTATTCCCACTCTGCGCGAAGCGCCTGCCGACGCGGAGGTCGCGAGCCACAAATTTCTGGTTCGCGCGGGTTATGTTCGTCAGCTCGCTGCCGGCATCTACTCATACCTTTTTCTAGGGCAGCGTTCCATTAATAAGATCATCTCCATCGTTCGTGATGAGATGGACAAGATCGGCCAGGAGTTCCTGCTTCCGGCGCTGCATCCGCGGGAGCTGTGGGAGTCTAGTGGCCGCTGGTCGGTGATGGGCGAGAACATGTTCCGGCTCAAGGACCGCGGCGGACGCGATCTTTGTCTCGGCATGACGCACGAGGAGGTGATGACGGAGATCGCGCGGAAGGAGCTGCGCAGCTACAAGCAGCTTCCCCAGATCTGGTATCAGATACAGACCAAGTTTCGGGACGAGCCTCGTCCTAAATCGGGACTGCTCCGCGTGCGGCAGTTCATTATGAAGGACGCATATTCTTTCGATATCGACGCCGACGGACTGGATGTTTCCTATCGCAAACATTACGACACCTACGCTGCGATCTTCACTCGCTGCGGATTGAAATTCGTGGTCGTCGAAGCCCATTCGGGAGCCATGGGGGGATCGCAATCGCACGAGTTCATGATCTATACCGATGCGGGCGAAGACATGGTTGCGAGCTGTCCGAAGTGCGGCTACGCCGCCAATCTGGAGAAGGCGACATCGCGGCTGGAGCCAGTCGAGGATCTCAAGGCCTCCGGCAATGGCTCTCCCGAATTGGTCCAAACGCCGGGGATGAAGACCATCGAAGAAGTATCCAAGTACCTCGGCGTGTCACCGAAGCAGAAGATCAAGACGCTGGCAATGGTCGGTACTTGGATCACCGAGGAAGGCAAGCGTCTCGAGTGGCCCATCGCGGTTTTCGTCCGCGGCGATCACATGCTCAACGAAGCCAAGCTGCTCGCGGTAACTGGCGCGAGAGAAATCCGGCCGATGCATGGGGAAGAGATTCAATCCATCTTCAAAGCTCCTGGCGGCTTTCTCGGACCCGTCGGCCTCGATATGGATGGCTTCAACGCCGGCGGTGTGGAAGGCATGAAGATGGTCTACGTCGATAAAGCATTGGAAGGCCGCACTAACCTGATTGCGGGCGCGAACAAAGAGGACTACCACTTGCGTAACGTAACTCCCGGCCGCGATTTCGCGGTAAAACAGTACGCAGACGTGCGTAACGTGCAGCCTGGCGAAGGCTGTCCAAACTGCGGCACCCCGATGGTTGTAGCGAAGGCCGTTGAGATTGGGCACATCTTCAAGCTTGGCTACAAGTACTCCGAGTCCATGGGAGCGCGAGTGCTGGATCAGTCGGGGAAAGAAGTTGCTCCCATTATGGGCAGTTACGGCATTGGCATTGAGCGCATCCTTACGTCGGCGATCGAGCAAAGTAACGACAACGATGGTTTCTGGCTGCCTTACAATATCGCTCCGTTCGACGTAGTGGTAACGCCTACGAATGTGAGCGATTCAGCGATTCGCAGCGCAGGCGACGAGCTGTCAGCAAAGCTCACAGCTGCTGGATTCGATGTCCTGCTCGACGATCGTGAGGACCGGGCGGGGGTGAAGTTCAAGGATGCCGATTTAGTGGGAATCCCTTATCGGATCAATGTTGGCAAGAAGGTTACCGAAGGGAAAGTGGAGCTCGTACAACGCTCGACACGTCAATCCGTCGATGCTAGCATGGCCGAAATTACTGAAAAATTGCGGCAAATTGCGCAATAAATCAGCTCTGGCTCTCTGATTAACATGACGAGGCTCAAATCGCTTTTTGGCATTTTTGTAGTAGCTGCGGTCGTCTATCTTTTGTGGAAGATGATGCCGCCATATATCCAGGCGTATCAATTCCAGGAGGAGCTTCAGAGCATCTCTCGCAACAACGAATACTCTCCATTGGATGAGAATGCCATTCGTGGCGAGGTGAGAAAACAGATCGCAGAGATCGGCGTCCCGGTAAATCCTGAATTGGTTTGGGTTGCAAAGGGCGGAGGGGACTGCATCATCGGGGTAAACTATACGGTGCACGTTGATGCTATGTTTCGTCCCTTTGACATGGACTTCCATGCGGCCGCGAAGAACGGAACCAAGATCGATCCGATTCCTAACCGAGTCCTTCAATAGGCGGCTAACTGCTTGAATCTTGAGGCAATGCAGAATCAGGAGCCATCACCGGCCAGCTTTCGTCTAATCTATGTAGGTAGAAGTTTTTTACTTTGGCCATCAAGCTAAAAATCCCCCGCGGCAAAGGCATTCATGCTCGCCTCTCGCACCCCGTCGTCAAGGCTTCTGTAGCCGGCTTCATCATCGTATGTACGGTTCTGTTTGGCGTGTTTGCGTACTACTACGTCAAGTACCAGAAGATTGTTGATAAACGCCTGAGCGGACCTATCTTCGCCAATTCGGCAAAGATTTACGCTGCGCCCGAAACGGTGAAAGTCGGCGAGACTACAAAAATCAGCAGCATCGCCGCCGACCTCCGTCGTGCTGGATATACCGAGGAGAGCGACCGCAACGGATCGCGAGTGGGCACGTACAAAGATGGCGTCTCATCCATCGAAGTTAGTCCCGGACCCGAGTCGTATCACACACCCGAGTCTGCGACGATCCATGTCTCTGATGGCAAGGTCGATCGCATCACTCAGAAGAACGGCGGCGCACTCGATGCGTATGAACTCGAGCCTCAACTCGTCACCGGACTGTTCGACCGCGAGAACCGATCCAAGCGTCGATTGATCACATACGAGGACATGCCTTCCCTCCTCGTGAATGCAATCCTCTCCATCGAGGATCGCCGCTTCTTCCAGCACAGTGGCGTGAATTACTTCCGCTTCCTCGAAGCCGCACTGATTGATCTGCGCTCGCGACACAAGCAGGGCGGATCGACGCTGACCATGCAGCTCGCTCGCGGATTCTTCCTTACTCCGCAGCAGACCATCAAGCGCAAGCTGACCGAGATGCTGATCGCTACCGAGCTCGAGCAGCGTCTCTCGAAGAAGCAGATTCTCGAACTCTATGTAAACCAGGTGGACATGGGCCAGCGCGGCTCGTTCACGATCAAAGGATTCGGTGAGGCTTCGCAGGCCTATTTTGGGAAAGATATTGGAGATCTCACGCTTCCCGAGGCGGCACTGCTGGCCGGAATTGTAAATGGCCCCACATACTTCTCACCATATCGCCATCCCGATCGCGCTCTGGAACGACGCAACATCGTACTGCAGGCGATGGTCGACAACGAGGTGATCTCGCAAGCGCAGGCTGACGGCTCCAAGGCCGCGTCTCTGAAGCTTGCTCCGCCTAACGTGGAAGCCAGCGATGCGCCGTACTTTGTCGACATGGTGCGCGAGTCTTTGCTCTCGCAGTACAAAGACACCGAACTCAACGGGAATGGATACCGCATCTACACGACGCTCGATCTCGACTTACAGCATGCGGCTGCTGAAGCAATCGATATCGGCATGAAGCAGGTTGACGAACTTGTCCGCAAGCAAAGGACTAAGAAGGTTCGGGAGGGTAAAGGCAAGAACGCCAAGATCGTGACGACGATTAAACCGGGACCTGAAGCGCAGGTGGCGCTGGTGTGCATCGATCCCCATAGCGGAGCAGTCCTCGCGCTTTCCGGAGGACGCAACTACGGTATGAGTCAGTTGAATCACGTCGTAGCGAGCCGTCCGACCGGCTCGATCTTCAAGCCATTCGTTTTCGCGACTGCAGTCAACACGGCTCTGAGCGGAGCACAATCGGTCTTCACGCCAGCTACGATCGTTGACGATTCACCTACTGTCTTCCAATACGAAGACAAGGTCTACACACCCAAGAATTTTGAGGACAAATACTATGGACCGGTGAGCGCCAGCTTCGCTCTCGCGCACTCGCTCAACAACGCGACTATAAAAGTCGCCGAGATGATTGGCTACGACAAGGTTGTTGCCCTGGCCCGCTCCGCCGGAATCAAATCAGTTCGCGCCACTCCTGCCATGGCAATCGGTTCGTACGACGCCACGCCCATGGACATGGCCGGGGCCTATACGATCTTTGCCAATAATGGCACGCGCATTTCACCGATCTTTGTCAGCTCCGTGCGCGATGCAAAGGGCGATATTCTCCAAGACTTCACGACGGACAGCCGGCAGGTGATCGATCCGCGCGTAGCATACGTCACCACCACGATGATGGAAGGCGTGATGAACTATGGCACGGCTGCTGGAGTCCGCAGCCGTGAAGGCTTCGCTGCTCCCGCCGCAGGCAAGACTGGCACCTCTCACGACGCCTGGTTCGCAGGTTACACCACGAACCTTCTGTGCATAGTCTGGGTAGGCTACGACGACTACAGCGACCTGAAGCTGGAAGGGGCCAAAACAGCAGCTCCGATTTGGGCGCAATTCATGAAGCGCGCCGTGGCTCTACCGCAATATAAGGATGGAGTTCAATCGTTTACTCCGCCTGCCGGCGTGGTCGACGTAAAGCTCGATAAGGTAACAAACTACCTCGCTACCCCCGTGTGTCCGAACGATTATGAGGCAGCATTCATCGCCGGCACCGAACCCAATCAGACCTGCGAAATGACCGCGGGCGACCAACGCAATTTTTTCCAAAAGATATTTGGCGTCGGACCCCATCCGACACCCCCGGTTGCGGTTTCTAATCCAGCTCAGGCGACATCCCAGCCACTCTCGTCCCCACCGGTAGTGCAGTCGTCCCAGGCGGCCCAAAGTACCGAGGACGACAAGAAGAAGAAGGGCTTTTTTGGCAAGCTTTTTGGGGCAATTAAGGGGGATAATAAGGACCAAAATTCGCCGCAGAGTTCGCCGCCCCCGCCTGCACCAAGGTAGAACCCGCGACGGAAGTGACCTGGGAGGCCACCATGTCTCGTGCAAGGTTCGCTTTCACGTTCGCTCTAGCCGCTGTTTGCTGTGCTTTCGGGCAAGCCAATAATCCAGCTACAGACAGTTCGTCGGTCACGATGACGACTCCGGTGCAACTGCGCCGCATTGAACCGCCCTCTCCGACCGCGACTGTCGAGCAGCTCGAGCAACGTGGAGACATCCTGCGCGCAGAGAAGTACTACGCCGACGCTATCGACTACTACGAAGCCGCGATCCGTAAAAGTTCGTCTGCAGCGCAGCTTTATAATAAAGAAGGAATCGCTCAACTTCAGATGCTGCACTTCAACGAAGCCAAGCGCATGTTTGAGCACGCGATCAAGGGCAACGCGAAATATCCAGAAGCCACCAACAACCTCGGCGTGGTTCATTACAACACTCGCAATTACGGGAAGGCCATCAAGCTCTACCGTAAAGCGATCGTGCTGAACCCCGAGTCTGCGAGTTTCCATAGCAATCTCGGCACCGCGTATTTCGCGACCCACAAATATGACAAAGCGAGCGAAGAATATGCGACGGCCCTTTCCCTCGATCCAGAGATCTTCGAGCGCCACTCACAAATAGGCGTCTCGATGCAGATGTCTTCTCCAGAGGATCGAGCGCGCTACTCGTACGTAGTCGCGAAGATGTTCGCGGGACGTGGCGATGCCGAGCACTGCCTGTTATATCTCAAGAAGGCGATGGAGGAAGGATTTAAAGTCGCAGAGAACTTCCAAAAAGACCACGAGTTTGTGAGCTTCCGCAAGGATCCAAGATTCGTCGCTTTGCTGAATCATGGGCCCATGCCGCTGCCGGAATAGGATCTTGGGTATCTCATACTCTAAATTTGAACTAGTGGCACAGCTGGCCTAGACTGTGGCTCCGCCCAGGTCCACACATGTGGAAATGCCTACGGTGCGAGATGTCTTACCTATTCAACACAACTGAAGAATTGCTCCGCAGAGCGGAGTGGGAGCCGTGGGAGCACATCGATAGGCCATAGCGTGTCGATTTTTTGCTGAACTTGGGTAGCCACGGCCGAGGGCGGCTGTGCCACTAGACGTCCCCACAGGCCTCAGGCGTGCCTTTCAACTCACTTTCAGAACAGTCCTTGAAAGCGGAGGTAAGCTCACGCCCCGCAACACTTCTTGTACTTCTTCCCCGACCCGCACGGGCACAGATCATTCCGCCCGACCTTCTCGCCCACACGACGCTGCTGGACTAACTGCTCGCCTCCACCAGCCATCCGTGCCTGCTGAAGTTCACGTTCTTTCTTGCGCTTAAACTCGCGCTCCATGTCGTCCATCGAGGTAGCTGCGCGATGGCGATTCCCATTTGTGCTCGGAGGCGGAGCCACCGGACGTCGCGGATCAAATGGAACTCCATCCATTGTGAGCCCGTCGTCGTGGCTCGGCGGCGGACCTGACTCAATCACTTGTAGCAGGTACAGATAACGAACGGTCTCTTCCTGGAAGCGCTGCATCATCCCTTCGAACATTTCGAATGACTCGCGCTTGTACTCAACCAGCGGATCATGTTGTCCATACCCGCGCAGACCGATTCCTTCTTTGAGGTGGTCCATGCTGAGCAGATGGTCTTTCCACTGGCCATCAAGCACGCTAAGCATGATCATGCGCTCGTGATAGCGCATGGCCTCGGAGCCGATCAGCTTCTCCTTGGCTTCGTAGCGCTGTTTGAGCTTGTCGAAGATTGCATCGCCTAATTCGGAACGGTTCAGCTTGTCGGGATCGACTCCTTCAGCTGCAAGATCCACACCGAAGCGAGTGAAGATCTGCTGCTTCAGGGCCGTTGTGTCCCACTGCTCCGCGTGCCGCTCGCGTGCACAATACTGGTCGAGCAGATCGCCAATGATGCTGCCAACGTAATCCTCAAGAATGAGGTCCTTCTGGTCGATCCCCTCGAGCAGCTGATGACGCAGGCCGTACACCGCCTCGCGCTGCTTATTCATAACATCGTCATATTCAAGCAGATGTTTTCGCGACTCGAAGTTCTGCGCTTCGACAGCTTTTTGCGCTGCCTCGATACGTCGCGAGATCAGCTTCGACTCGATCGGGATTCCCTCTTCCATTCCTAGCCGCTGAAGCAGATTCGAGACCCACTCTTTGGCAAAGATACGCATCAAGTCGTCTTCGAGTGAGAGGTAGAACCGCGAGGACCCGGGATCACCCTGGCGGCCCGCGCGTCCGCGAAGCTGGTTATCGATACGTCGCGATTCGTGTCGTTCAGTACCCAGAATGTGCAGACCGCCGACCGAAACAACCTTGTCGTGCTCCGCCTGAATGTCATGCTCATGCCGCGATAGTGCCTCGTGCCATTGCTGGGCCTCGACCTCATACTCCGCGCCCTGATAGTAAAAGCGCGTTAGATTTGCCGACGACGCCACTGGCGCGAGCTCTCCAGCGGCTGCTCCCACTGAGCGTGCCAAACCTTTTTTCAGCAGCTCCTGCTTTGCGATAAATTCCGCGTTGCCGCCCAGCAGAATGTCGGTACCACGTCCGGCCATGTTGGTTGCAATGGTTACGGCTCCCAGACGTCCAGCCTGAGCGACGATCTCGGCTTCACGTTCGTGATATTTGGCGTTCAACACCACGTGCTTCACGCCCTTTTTCTTCAGCAACTCCGAGAGCCTTTCCGACTTCTCGATTGACGTGGTGCCCACCAGCACTGGACGTTGGTCGACGTTTACCTTCTGAATGTCGTCCGCGACCGCAAAGTATTTTTCCTTTTCCGTTCTGTAAACGACGTCCGGATTCTCGAGTCGCAGCAGCGGTTTATTTGTGGGAATAACGACAATCTCGAGCTTGTAAATCTTCTCAAACTCGGCCGCTTCGGTTTCCGCTGTACCCGTCATGCCGGCCAGCTTGGTGTACATCCGGAAGTAGTTCTGGAAGGAGATGGTCGCGAGCGTCTGGTTCTCACGCTCAATCTTGACGTTTTCCTTGGCTTCGACCGCCTGATGCAATCCGTCCGACCAGCGGCGGCCGGGCATCATGCGCCCCGTGAACTCGTCGACGATAATTACTTCACCGTCCTTGATCACGTACTCGGTGTCGCGCCGATAGAGCACGTGCGCCTTGATGGCAGTTTCGACGTGATGCTTCCAGCCCCAGTTCTCGGGATCCGCGATATTACCGATTCCGAGCATCTGCTCTACTTTTTCCCAGCCTTGTTCCGTAACGGTAATCGCCCGGTGCTTTTCGTCGACCGTGTAATCGCCGGTAAAGATCGTCTCTTCGAGACTCTTCTGGATCTCCTCGCCTTTTTCCAAAGCGGGAATAATGCGATTCACTTTGTAATACTTGTCGGTTGACTCCTCGCTCTGACCGGCGATGATCAGCGGCGTACGCGCTTCGTCGATGAGGATGGAATCCACTTCATCGACGATGGCAAAATGATGTCCGCGCTGAACGCAGTCCTTAAGATCGAACTTCATGTTGTCGCGCAGGTAGTCGAAGCCGAACTCGTTATTGGTGCCGTAGGTGATGTCTGCCGCATAAGCCTGGCGGCGCTCGTTGTCGTCGAGATCGTGGACGATAACGCCAACCGAAAGCCCGAGGGAGGTGTAGAGCTTGCCCATCCATTCCGAGTCGCGCTTGGCGAGGTAGTCGTTGACGGTAACGACGTGAACGCCCTTTCCGCCTAGCGCATTCAAATACACTGGCAAAGTAGCGACGAGCGTTTTGCCCTCACCGGTCTTCATTTCTGAAATTTTGCCCTGATGCAGCACTGCGCCGCCGATTAACTGAACGTCGAAGTGGCGCATGTTCAGCACGCGCCGACCCGCTTCGCGGACCACGGCGAATGCTTCGGGGAGAACCTCGTTCAGAGCCTCTTCTAGCACTGGATCGTGCTTTGCCTTCGTGCTGGACTCGACCGGCTGCTCATCCAGATCGTTGGGAGCGGCACGCTGAACGGACTCACGGATACGCTGGCGGAATTCCTCGGTCTTGGCTCGAAGCTCATCGTCGGAGAGCTTTTGCATCGCAGGCTCAAGGGCATTGATCTGCCCAACGATGGGCCACAAGCGCTTCATCTCGCGCTCGTTCTTAGTCCCGATAACCTTGGAGATGATGATTCCGATCAAAACCTTTGTTCCTTTATCCCGATGGCTGAGGCGGGGACACAAATCCACTGCCCTCGGAGACGGTGCCCTGGGCGGAGAGGTCCATGGGAAAGCCTAACACATTGGATGCTCACGGTTTGAGGAGGTCGCAATGGAGCGAATGGAGACCTCAAGGCGTAGCTGAGTTAGTCGCGGACGCTGCTAAAGCATGAGGCTGCGGATGCGGTGATGAGCTGATTTCCGCCGAAGCCATGCACGCCTAACACACTGTCATTTCCTAGTCTAGCGAAGCATTTTTATTCTTACGAGTGCGCATCCGTGTGGTACAGACTCCTCGCTGCGCTTCGGAATGACAAACACCACGAAGGAATCACTCCCACTCAATCGTGCCCGGCGGCTTTGAAGTGATGTCATACACTACTCGGTTGATCCCAAGGACTTCGTTAACGATCCTGCTCGAAATGGTGCGCAGTACCTCATACGGAAGGGGGACCCAATCTGCGGTCATGCCGTCCTCGGAATGCACAGCGCGAATCGCGCAGGTGTACGCGTAAGTGCGGTAATCGCCCATGACTCCAACGGACATCACGGGCAGCAGAACCGCGAATGCTTGCCATATCTGGTTGTAGAGCCCGGCGGCTTTGATTTCAGAGACAACGATGTCGTCAGCATCTTGAAGTAATTTCACGCGCTCGGGAGTGACTTCGCCAAGAATGCGGACTGCGAGTCCCGGACCGGGAAAGGGCTGACGCTGCAGGATCTCCGCGGGCATGCCCAGATCGCGACCGATGCGGCGTACCTCGTCCTTGAAGAGATCCTTTAGCGGCTCAATTAACTTCAGATTCATCTTCTCTGGCAGTCCGCCGACATTGTGGTGAGTCTTGATTGTCTGTGAAGGTCCGCGGACTGAGCGTGACTCAATCACATCTGGGTACAACGTCCCTTGAACGAGAAACTCAGCTTTCTTAACACCGCTGCCGTTCGAGGCCTTTTGCTGCTGATATTTCCGTATGAGCTTTTCGGCTTCGTCATCGAAGACCGCGATGAACTCGTTTCCGATAATCTTGCGCTTCTTTTCCGGATCGGTGATGCTTGCAAGCTTCGACAAAAACCTATTACTCGCATCCACTGCTACCAGGTTGAGTCCAAGCCGGTCGCGAAGATTGGTTTGTACTTTCTGGAATTCGTCTTTGCGCAATACGCCATTGTTGACAAAGACGCAGGTCAGCCGGTCTCCCATGGCACGCTGCACCAGAACGGCCGCCACGGAGGAATCCACGCCGCCAGAAAGCGCGCAGATCGCGTGTCCATCGCCGACCGTCTCTTTAATCGACGCGACGGTCTCGTCGATGAATCGTTGCGCCGTCCAGTTGGGCTCGGCATGGCAGATGCCGAAGACGAAGTTACGCAGCAGATCGGTGCCAAGCTTCGTGTGATGAACCTCAGGATGAAACTGCACTGCCCATGTCTTGCGCTCCGGATTCTCGATTGCTGCAAGCGCGCTGGAGCTCTTTGCTACTATTCGAAACCCTGAGGGCAGCTCGCGCGCCTCGTCTCCGTGAGACATCCACACCGAGAGCGATGCCGGCAAGTCGCGAAAGAGCGAAGACTCTCGTTCGACTACCTCGACCTGCGCATGACCGTACTCGCGCTTCGGCCCCGGAACTACTTTTCCTCCGAGCTTGTGCGTAATGAAATGCAGTCCGTAGCAGATGCCCAAAACGGGAAGCCCGAGCGAGAGCACACGCTCGTCCGCTGGAGGCGCATCGTCGTCATAGACGGAGCAAGGACCGCCAGACAGAATGATTCCGGCAGGGCGATAGCTTTGGATTTCGTCGAGCGGGGCAGTGCAGGGAAGTACGACAGAGAAGACGCGCTGTTCGCGAATTCTACGTGCAATCAGCTGCGTGTATTGCGAGCCAAAGTCGAGGATGACGATCGACTGGGGTTCCATGATCTACTTTCTCAGAGTTTACGCGCATATTCAACAAGCTGTCGGCACTCGGCGTTCGGCCAAAACGCATTTGGGTTTGATACGATAACGGCTGCTGCACGAAAGCCGATAGCTGACAGTCGCCAGCCTGTTTCAGTCGTAACGCAGGGCTTGCACCGGATCGAGGCGAGCCGCACGAGCCGCGGGATACAGTCCGGCAACCAGACTCACCATCAGCGAAAACCCGATCGCCCCCAAGACCAGCCACAGAGGCACCAGCCACACGTCGTCTGGAGTGAATTGCTGCTGGCGCTGCATGTAAACGCGCGTGCCGAAGTTGATGACGCGGCCTATGATCCATCCAAGCACGACACCGAGCGTGCCCCCAAAGATGCCCATGGCTCCGGCTTCGGCGAAGAAGAGCTTTTGCACGTCGCCATCGCTGGCTCCTATCGCCTTCATGATCCCGATCTCGCGGCGACGCTCGAGGATTGACATCACCAGCGTGTTTATGATCCCGAGCGATGCAACCGCAAGCGCGAGGCTCCCGAAAATGCCGAGGAAGAGATCGAGGATGGCGAAGAACTTCCTCAAGCTGCGCGTAGCATCGAGAAGGGAAAAGGTATTGTAGCCGAGCTGCTTGATCTTGTCTTCGACTGGTTCCACCTGGGCAGACCGGCTGACTCGCACGATCAGCGCCTGGTAGCTGTTCGACAGTGGATCGCGATCGCCTGCAAGGCGCACTTGCGTCATCTGCATCGGCTCGAGCTGTTGCGCAAAGGCGATAGGGACATATGCTCCAGCGCTGCCTGCACCGCGGATTCCGGCGTCGGCCTTCGACTCGACCAGACCAACAATCTTTACTTTTCGCTCTACCGGCGTCACGGCGTAGACGCTTAGTTCGCTAGCCGCACCGAACTCGGAAGCGGCCGAGTTCGTCGCATCATCTTTAAGAAGGTGCCGAGAGGCGTAGCGAAGAACAATGTCTTTGCCGACGACCTCTTCAGGTTTGTCACTCAGACTTTTAGCCTCATCTGCCTGCAGTATTACTTCAGCAGCATCAGGCGCCGAGAAGTATCTGCCCTTTATGTTATCGAACGTCTCGAGTTGTCGCGCAGACATAGGCAACCCACTGACCAATTGGTACTCGCGACTTCCAGAGCGTTCTCCGGATTCAGTCGTATTTCCCGATTCGGACTTCGTGGAGCTCGGTTCTTGCGCCGGAGGATCCTCGATGTTGCTCGGAGAGTCAAGTCTCACTTCCGCGGGGAAGCGGATGTCTGGGTACACCTCTGAGACTTCAGTAAAGCGTGCCATCTTCTGACGCGCGGGCTCGTCCAGCGGAGGTGGCGGTCCCTTTCTTCGTTCCATCCGACCGTTCGGCCCTTGCATGCGCCTCCCGGAAGTCACGTAGATGCTGTCGAACAATCCCGATTTCGCCAGACGTGATGCGGCAAGATGTTGTAGACCGATGCCCAGCGACAGCATGGCGACCAGCGACGCGACCCCGACGGAGATTCCCACCGTGGTAAGGGAATTGCGCAGCACAGACTCACGCAAATTTCGCGCGGCAAGTTCGACTAGATCACCCGTCTTCATGCTGGCACCTCGGAGGGATCGCTAACCAGTTTTCCGTCGCGCAGGAATATGAACCGCGATGCGTATTGTTCCGCTAGAGGACGCTCATGGGTGACCATCAACACGGTTGTGCCCTCCCCGTTAATCGTATGGATCAACTCCATGATTTCGCTTCCCGTGCGGCTGTCGAGGTTTCCCGTAGGTTCATCGGCGAGCAACAACTGCGGCGAGTTGACTAATGCTCGTGCTAGGGAAGCTCGCTGTTGCTCGCCTCCAGAAAGTTCTGATGGACGATGATTGAGACGATGGCCTAAGCCCACGCGTTCGAGTGCCGTTCGAGCGCGATTCAGGCGCTGGTCGCGCGGTACTTCGGCGAAGCGCATCGGCAGTTCGACATTCTCGAGCACAGTCATCGCCGCGACGAGATTGAACGCCTGAAAAACCATGCCCACAGTGCTCCGTCGATAACGGGCAAGTTGTTCGCGAGACATGCGCGCGAGGTCGCGTCCGTCAACCGAAACTGAACCAGCACTCGGAGTATCCAGGCCGGCGATGAGGTTCAGCAGGGAAGACTTGCCAGATCCGGATGTTCCGAGCAAGGCGACGAACTCTCCGGACTGGATCAAAAAGCTCACGTAGTTTACGGCCCGAATCTCGGATTGTCCCATGCGATAGCTGCGGCAAAGCTTCTGCGCCTCAATGTCGGCGCCTTTCATAGTGTCGGTCGGCATTAAGATTTATGACTCGGTAGTGAATATTTTTATTACGCCTGCATGAGGGCAAAAGTTGCAAGCTGAACGTGCTATAGCCTCTCAGCTATTGCTTATTGCTAATCGCTGTCGTTTAGCAACGCGATTCTGCCGGTTGACTTTGAAATTAGCAGCAAATATCCTTTAGATCACACGGGAAAGGAGGGCGATCCAACATATATGAAAAGTTCTGATGGTAGTAGTAATAAACGTGAGGTGGCTGAGGCTTAGGGCGTTCAGCTCTAAAGACCTGGCGAACTCCGCTACACATTGGAGGTTTGCAGAGGCCATTCGCATAGAGTGACCGCCTCAAGCCAATCCCAACAGCTTACCGGCGACCCGCTGCGGTGATAACCGCGCGGGTCGTGTCGTTTTGAAACCCCATTCCAGCTTGTCCCCGCCTTCCAAAAATCGATTTTCTGAAGGATTCAGCGCAACTTCGACAGTTATTGAAGTAACCGGTATTTCGCCGGTCACGAGGGCCTCCGGTCAGCAACAATGCAGGAATACCCATAGGCCTTCCTTTGAACAAGCCTTTCTAAATCAGACACTTACCACCTGGGGTCCTTCGAAATCGCGGCTTTTTGCTGCTCTCCCACGAAAGTGGACATTACTTGTGCGTACTCGCGCGTTACGTTGACCCCTTCATAGGCCCATCATAATCTCGGCACATCGCACCCGAAGTACATAGTCCTTTCGGTATCTTCGCGGGTACCAAAATGGGAATAATTTCGGGTGGGATAGTCCGACAGGGCGACTGGAAAGAAGATTTCCTACGCTGACTTCCCACTGTGGATTTCGGGCCAAGCAATTTAAAAATTTGTTCTTTCCCCTAAATCCACACGACAAGGTCGAGTGGCACAGGGACCTCAAGAGGAGAAGAGAAATTATGAAACGCATGACACTCGCAATCTTCGCAGCCCTGTTGCTGGCATCGACATCCTTCGCTGCGACACAGGCGACAGGCACAAACACCGTTGCTCCGACACTTCAGGTATCGGCAACGATTCAATCAGCTGTGCAGCTCACGCTGAGCACAGGCGCAGCAGCCGGATCCTGCGCGATCAGCGCTGGAACTACCACTGATTTTCAAATGAACTTCGGAACTGTTGACGGGATGGCAATCAACAACGGCGGCTGCGGCAGCAAGTACACGCCGGCAGCAACAGGTGGTAACGCCATTTACTACACCGAATATCGTTTCACCCCGAGCTTCACGTCACAGGCCACCAGCAACAACACTGTTACGGCTTACGTCTCTTCGAACTTCTCGTTGGCTAACGTCTCGCTCGTTCGCGACACCGCCAACTCGGCGGCTGTTCCTGCAGCTAACGGCTTCAGCGCGATGAGCACGAACTCTGGTTCGCCAGATACTATCGCGACGAATGCAACCAGCGGCACCGCAGTATCGCGTTATGTCGGTGTGAGCATTGCTAACACGAACGGTGCAGGCCTAACCGGCGCGACCTCCGCAACCGTTACATTCACGTTAACCGTTAACTAAGGTATGGGTTTCCAGTGAGCCCCAAAACCGGAAACAACATGCCACTGACGAGTCAGATCAACCAATCCACGCTGCGCTCTCGGAAGCAATCCAAGGCTCAGCGTGGATTGCTACGTTTGGGCATGATGAAGACCCTCCCAAAAATCGCGTTCACGCTGGCTCTGACTGGCTGGTTACATCTTGGCACTCCGATTCCATGCGCTGCACAAAGCGCCACGCTGCAGACGAATGCATCAGGAGTCACGATCGCAGGAGCAACTCCTTACCGTGCCGGTTTCGGAAATGTGAACGGCCTGGGAATCGGGACGCCGTCCATTGGAAATCCATCAGGCGGGTTAACGGTAATTGCTACAACCGGCGGAGTGCTGTACTACACGCCGTACACGATCGTCCTGAGCGGAGCAAACAACGGTCATCACGGTGAAGTAAGAGCTTATGTATCGACGAACTTCACCACGTCATCCAGCGTCATTCAACTTCGGAGCTGTTCTGTCTCCGGAGCTTGCACGGTCGAGACCAGTTACTCAACTTTGCCGACTAGCGCAGCTGGCGAAATAGTTGCTCTGGGGTCTACGCCGAATAACGCAAACTACACGGCATATCTGGGATTGTTCGTAGCAAACACCAATGGATTCGCGATCACATCAAGCGATTCGGCAACGGTGACCTTCCATGTGTACGATGCGAGCCACAATAATCTTCAACAGACCTTACAGTTGACGCTGGCCAACCCGGCGGAAACAGTCCAGACCGCGCTCAAGATGACTTTGGCGAGTTCGACGGGCCTGACCTTTACGCCCACGGGATCCACACCTGATTTCACAGCACGGTTCGGAAATGTAAATGGCCTTGGCATTAACCCCGCAGCAGGCCTAACGATCGTGAACGGCCAAGTAGCCAACGGGGCTCTCTACACAAGTCCTTATCTGATCCAACCGACATTCAGCGGCTTTACTGCAACGAGCGGGACCACAATCAGTACCTACGTGAGCACCGACTTCGTTCATTCCGCAATTCTCAAACTCTACGATTCCGGCAGCAGCGGATCGGGCTACAGTGCAATTTCCAACAATTCCGGATCTCCAACTCAAATCACCAACTCGGTCGCGAGTGGCTCATCAATCACGAGATATCTCGGACTCTTCGTTGCCAACACAAACGCGCCTGGGATCGTTACCGGTTCCGCTGAAACTGCAACGCTTACATACACAATGACGGTGCAATAATGAAACTCACTTCCCCCAAGCTGCGCTTTCTAATCTTTCTAATCCTTTTCGTTCCGGGCGCCGCGTTCACGCAGGCGATTGCCTTGGCTCCCGCGCAGATCGTCGAGGACTTCAAGCCCGGAGTTCCCTTCGAATACTCATTGGCTGTTGCGAACAACGGTAGCCAGCCAGTTGAACTGCACGTGCAAATCACAGATCTCTGGTTTAACGACAAAAACGAAAAAGTCTTCGCTGCTCCAGGAACTTCGCCGCGATCAGCCGCGAACTGGATCCAGTTTGTTCCGGAAAGGTTCGAAGTTCCTGCCGGCGGGTCGCAAAAGATGAGAGCAATTGTCACGCCGCCGGTGGGCGCGCGTGGCGGATACTATGCCGTACTGTTCGTCGAATCGAAGCCCATCCCCAGCGACAAAACCACCGAGGATGGCCGAAAAATATTCACAAACATGCGCCTCGGTTGTCTGGTGCTGCTGACGGCCAAGAACTCTGAGGCATACGCCGTAAGGCTCGAGGAATTGAAACTTATGCCTCCCACGGCGACCGAAGCGCTGAAGGTCAGCTTCTCAGTCGATAACGAGAGCAACACTCACGTATTTCCGCAGGCCCGCCTGGCCATTCTGAATCTGCAGTATAAGTTGGTTGGAAAGTCGGAGAGCCTGATCAAGCGATTCCTTCCCGGACAGAAGGACACAATGCAAGTGGACTGGAATGGAGACTTGAATGCCGGAGAGTACACCGCGGTTCTCTCGGTCGTGTATGGCGGCACTCATGTGGAGACACGCCAGATTGCGTTCACAATTCCGGCGAAGACCGCAAGTAAGTAGGAACGATGGCGTTGGGGAACAAAGCGTGGATCGTCGCGGGAGCAGCCTGCCTGCTTTTCGCATCGATACTGTTGTGCCCATCGCAGGTTTTCTCCGCAGAACCGGGCGTTGTTTCAAGCGTAGACGTCTATTGGAAATCGACTCACTCCATCACAGCGCCTGGCGTAACCAGCGTAATTGTGCTTGACGAGGAAGTCGCTCACGCCGAACTCGGCAACGAGGTCATTACATTTGCCGGACTCTCACGCGGCGAGACTGTGGCGCTGGCTTATGTGAACGGCGCTCCTGTCAGTATCATCGTTCACGTCATCGAGCGCCCGATGAAGCTTATTCCGCCGAGTCTGCTGCGTCGCGAATCGGAGCTGGCGCATGGGACACTCGGCAGCGATTTCCAGATCTCCAACTCTGGTGGTACATCCAATTACACGCTCTTTGATTCGTTTTCCTGGTCACAGCAGGTTGGCGACAATCGCCTCGATGCGGTGAGTCAGTTCGAGAACAACAACCAATTCGGGGGACACGCAGTTAATCTCCGAACAGGAAGCATTGCGTATCGCACTTCAGGCTTCGCCCTCAACCTGGTTGATTTCAGTCAGAGTTTGACCGGCGAAACCGGTGAGGATCGAATTAACCAGTTCTCAGCGCCAGGAGGCGCCGGACTGCGCGGTGCCAGCCTCAGTCTTTATCGTGGCAAAAATGAGTTCTCGTTTTTTGGAGGCACAACGATTCCTTACTACTTCCTTGCCCTGAACGCCTCGCGTGACGCCGCTGGCTTTATTTTTCATCGGAAACAGAACGAACGATTGAGCTTCTTTAGCGGTACCAGCTATCTGAACATTCCCGTAAACGTGGGCACTGCTCTGCAACGTCGCGACTACGTAATGCAGAATGCCGGAGCCAGCTTTCGCCTGACCAAAGGTCTACTTCTCGGCGCGCAGGGCGGTATCAGCAATGACGGCAAGATGGGGCGCGCAGATGTTTCTTACACCAACTTTCGCTTTTCCGGATATGCAAGCAGCATTTTCGCTTCGCAGACGTTTCCGCTGAGCCAGATTCAGTCGCTGTTCTCAGGAACGTCGAATACGCGAGCCGGTTTTAATTACCGGCTCAGCTCGCGGCTGAGTCAAGGGCTTTACTACGACCATACGGACGTAACTCCAGGATTGATCTATCGCTACAAAGGGAGCAGCGATTATCTAAGTCCTAATATGGGATTTCGGATCTCTCGTGGCGAGGCTGTCTATTTTGCTTACACCTATAGCCGAAACAGCGGTGGATTTACAGCAACCACTGCTACGGGAGATCGCTACGATGTCTCGCTGAGCTCGCAGATCACGCAGAGAATCGCGAACACCGCCCAAGCAACGATTGGATCGATTCAGGATCCTCTCCAGATCACGTCGGAGGATCGTCTCACGGTTCGCGATTCCATCAGTCTACCGATCAAGACTCAGACATTGCTGCTGGGGGTGGAGCACGATCGCGTGAACCCATCCCTAGTCTCAAAGCTCAATCAGGAACTCAGCTTGCTGTCGCCGGTGTTGCAAGCGCAGTTTCAAGCCAATCCGTCGGCTTTCATCGATTCATCGAACTTTCCGCCTGAAGTAAAGGCATTGCTCGCAGCGCAGCAGCCGAAAGGAACTACTGTTTCGGCTGCCGCAAACCTTGCCATTGGATCGAAGCTGCACCTGAATCCGAGCCTTTCTTTCACTTACGGCAGCAATGCCACCCAGCAAAACAACTGGACACAATCGGTCGGCTATTCGCTCAATTATCAGTTCCGTCCGACTTTGCAATTTCGCTCTTCGCTAAGCAACGTGTACCTCTTCGACAGTCGCCAGACGAATCTCGTACGCACGACCATCTTCACCTTCGGCTTCCTGAAGAGCTTCACGGCGGCTCCCGCGTCGATGCTGTTACATCGTGAGCGCGTGATCGAAGGCCGCGTCTTTCGCGACATGAATATCAATGGCGCCTACAACATTGGCGAACCTGGACTCGAAGGAGTTGAAGTACGCCTCGAGGACGGCCAAGCTGCGCTGACTGACGCGCAAGGAAGATTCAAATTCGCCTCTGTCTCGACAGATCAGCATCAGGTTTCTCTAGCCCTCACGCAATTCCACCTCCCAGTCCGCATGACGACACGCGCCGAAGTGGAAGCCGACTTGATCCAGCAGCGCATTGCTGCAGTGAACTTCGGCATCCTCGACTTTGCCCGACTCATGGGAAGCGTTTACAACGATCTGCGCTTTGACAATCATCGCCAACCTGATTCGAGGGGAATGGGAAGCATCGAGTTATTGCTGGATGACGGTAAGACTGTGCGCAAGATAGAGACAGGGGGCTCAGGCGACTTTCAGATCGACAACGTCACTCCCGGCGACTACAAGCTGTCATTAAATCCCGCTTCACTGCCAGCCAATTACATCGGCCCAGTTGAGGCGATCCCGATCCACATCAGCCCAGTGTCGACCGTCATTGAAGAATTTCCGCTACGCGCACTGCGTTCTATTTCGGGAAGAGTGCTCCTGAAGGCGCAAGATGAACTCTCCGGAAGTTCCGCAAAGCCGCCAAAAAAGAACCAAACTACTTCCCAGCGCGACGCGGAAAAAAGTGGAGAGGCAGAGATGATTCCGGTGGCTGGAGCGCAAGTCACAGCCGGGCCGTCGACGGCAACCACCGACAAAGATGGGAAGTTTCTGCTACGCAATTTGCCAGCTGGCGATCTGAGCGTCTCCATCAAGCCCGTACAACCATTGCCACACGGAATCAATATTCCCACAGGAACCGTGAAGCTGCCGGCTGAGCCTCTGCAGATTCAGGGCGCAACAATCATCATAACCAATGCAGAGCTGCTTCCTTACCTGACTGATGATGTATTGAGAGCGCCTACAGCAGGTGCACAGCAAGCAATCACTTCGGCATACACGCACGTGCGTGAGCGAATCAAAGAGCTGCCACCCCGGGCAGTCGCACCTTCCCCTGTAGCCCAAGCGAAACCGGCGTTACCTGCCAAGATTGGAAAGGAAGTTGGGTCCTCCGCACCTTTGGCGACTGTTGTACCGGCCCCTGCTCAGTTAAGCAGTAAGAAGCAAACATCGAATCCATCTACTGCGGAGCCGACCACGGCCCGCCGTGGGCAGAATGCCATTTCCTACGACGAAGTGAATCGGGCAATCTGCGAGTCAATGCCATCAGTCGGTGAAATCGCACAATGCTTCCGTCAGATGAAGCAGAACGCAACTACGGAGCCACGACGGTAACGGTTTCGAGCACTGCTCGCACACCTTCCTGCTGCTTCTTCCCCTTCATGGAACTGGAATCCAGTAGGTGTCTTTCGGTCTTAATCTCGAGTGATGAAGTGGGCATCGTTATTGAATTCGCGGACGCCGAGTGTTCCTTCGGCGAAATTGGGCTGGGCACAGCGTGAACAACCGTGACCTGGATGTGTAACCCCGCTTGTGTCCTTGAATCTGTGGCTGACAGATTTAGAGAGAGGAAAATGATGCCCAGAATGGGAGGTGCTAGTGCGAGGCGTGTCCGGGCTAGACCGGTACCTGGAGCGTACGACTGCATACTTACTCCGATCGAGGCGTGGAACCTTATCACGAATGGGGAAGCGAATGGAAGCCGCAGGGTGACTAGGATGGCCGGGTGGCTGCTCGATCGAGCAGACTGTCCCACCCTCGCTCTTCGCGAGGGCGGGAGCTGATCTTAGTCCTTCAATGAAACAGTCATGTTATCGAGATAGATGTGATAAGGCGAGCTACTCGCATCCAGATCCACCTGGAATGCGTTCGTGAGTTCGAGCCCGTTCCCGGTAAACAACGCGTCATGTGTGATGTTGACTGGGTAGGTGACGCCGTCCACCGTGATGGAATCGTGCATGACCTGGGTTCCCGACGCGTGGTAGATCGCGATGATGTGATGCCAAGTGTCTGGGGCAAACGGTTGGAAACCTACGCTTGTCGGTTCCCAATGTTTGGTCGTGTAGTTAAACACGCGCCAGGACTTGCTGTCGTAGTCAGCCTGCCAAGCGTAGTTGTAGGTGTATCCCTCGGAGTTCTGCTGACACTCGAATTCAAGAGCTTGCGGTGCGCTGGCATATTGCCCTGGAATGTAAAGGTCGAACTCATAGCGTAGATAGCTCAATGGATTGGGTACTGTAGGTTGCTCGATGAAGTAGTATCCGCCTGAATATGCAGGGCCCCCCGCGATCCAGAAGTCAGCTGAGCTGCCGCTCAGTGCTGGACTCGCAATTCCCTGGGTTAGGTTGTAAACGGGACCTTGCCCGGTACCCCCGTCGTTGCCGCAGCCACCACAGGTCTGCCATCCCGTCTGGTTCTGGATATTGGAGATGACAGTCGCTCCCGACGGTGGAACCGGTGCGCCTCCGTTGCTGCCCGAACCAGGGGTGGTGCTGACGGAAGTAGACGATCCTGAACCAATTAACTGTGTCGTCGTAGTACTAGTGGATGGTGGTTTGGCATTCGAAACTGAGCAACCGGTAAAAGAAAAAATCCCAATGGATAGTATTCCTATGGCGCTGAACCCTTTCAGATTCAAGTGCATCATGGACCTTTCGGTCGGTGGGGGATCCGACTGTCAGGTCAAAGTAGGAGAGCATCTACTCTGGATGTATACGGCAGGACTAGTAAGCGGATTAAAGAATTCGCCTTAGTTGGGGGTAGTACCTTAGGGCAGTACAACAAGGTTCTCCAACGCCTGCAGAGCACCGTGTTAACCCAAGACCAGACTCCTGCGGAGCGGTTACATCGGAGGTGGATGGTTGGACACCGGAATTCTCTGTTCACTCCTTGTCAGGTTCTTGAATGTCGATGAACCCCCAACTCACTTTGTGCGTCTTGTTATTGCCAAGAATCCATAGGCCTCGCCGTTAATTTCCTGGTTTTCACGCAACTTCGCGAATTGTGGGCAGAATTCCAGATTTCGCGGGGGAATTCGCAAAAGGCCTGTTTCCCACGCTGTTCCGCGCTATAGTTCCGAATCTAGAGAACCTCATCGAGCGACACCATCCGACAACTCCAACCATTGGCGCTCTCGCGAACTGTTCGGCGCATCCATGAATCGTTGACCGAAAATTCAGGAGCGCTAAGTCATGAGTTTAATATCCGACATTCGTCCGGAAGGCGTGCGCGGCCAGGCGCGATCACTCGAGTTCGCGCGATGGAGCGCGATTCTCGGTGGTGGCGCAATGGCTTTGTTGGGTTTGTCGCGCAGATCCAAAACAGGCCTCGCTGTTGCTGCAGCCGGCGGGATCATAGCCTACGGCGGCGTGGCACTCGACTGGAACGCGCAAGGTGTTCTCGTCGAGAGCAGTTTCGCCCTTAATTGCACGCCAGAAAAGGCATATCAGTTCTGGCGCAACTTCGAAAACCTGCCGCGTTTCATGCGCAATCTAGAATCCGTAACAGTTATTGATAATCGCCATTCGGAGTGGAGCGTTATGGGACGCTTCGGAAAAAGCGTCCGCTGGACTGCAGAGATCGTCGATGAACGAAAAAACGAATGGATCGTGTGGCATTCGCTGCCCGGTTCCGATCTCGATCTACGTGGCTCAACCCACTTCCGCAGCGCTCCCGGCAATCGCGGAACGCTCATCACCGCTTCCATTCAGTATGGCTCGCCTGCCGGTGCTTCTGTTCGAGCTATTGCAAGAATCCTCGGAAAAGATCCAGAGTTCATGATGCGTGAGGATCTTCGCCGCTTCAAAGCACTGATCGAAGCCGGAGAAGTTCCAACAATCGATGGACAAACGCACGGTCCGCGTTCTGTGCTGGTGAAGACAATTCAAGAGGCATATCCGGAGCGACGGAAACCCAGCGAATTCGAAACCGGCTTACGTCAACTCAGAGTCGAAAGGAGTGCGTCATGAAAGCATTGTGTTGGATGGGCATAGAAAAATTAAGCGTCGAAGACGTTCCCGATCCGAAAATTCTCAATCCGCGCGATGCGATTGTACGCATCACGAGTACCTGCATCTGCGGCTCCGACCTGCATCTCTACAACGGGTACATGCCCACACTCGAGCAGGGGGACATCCTCGGCCATGAGTTCATGGGCGAAGTAGTCGAACTCGGCCCCGCAATCGATCAAGAGAAGTTGAAGATCGGTGATCGAATAGTCGTTCCGTTCACGATTGCATGCGGGAAGTGTTTTTTTTGTGAGCAGCAACTTTGGTCGTTGTGCGACAACACGAACCCGAATGCGTGGATCGCTGAAAAGCTGATGGGCTACTCGCCTTCCGGCTTATTTGGTTATACCCACATGATGGGTGGATATGCTGGCGGTCAGGCACAGTACGCGCGCGTTCCATGCGCTGACGTTGGTCCCATCAAAATTCCTGATGGACTGCCAGATGAGAAGGTCGTCTTTCTATCAGATATCTTTCCTACCGGGTACATGGGTGCGGAAAACTGCAATATCCAGCGCGGTGATACAGTCGCGATCTGGGGCTGCGGACCAGTAGGACAGTTCGCCATCCGCAGCGCATTTATGCTGGGCACTGAGCGTGTGATAGCGATCGACCGCTTCCCCGAGCGGCTGCGCTTAGCTGAAGAAGGCGACGCGGAAACGATCAACTACGAACTTGTCGATGACGTAGTCCAGACACTCAAAGACATGACGGGAAATCGCGGCCCTGACTCCTGCATCGACGCGGTGGGTATGGAGGCATACGGACATACGCTGCCTTTTCTTGTCGATCGTGCGAAACAGGCGATGAAGCTCTCGACAGACCGACCAAATGTGCTGCGTCAATGCATTCTGGCTTGCCGTAAAGGCGGAACGGTTTCGGTTCCGGGCGTCTATGGGGGATTTTTGGACAAAATCCCATTCGGAGCCGCGATGAACAAGGCGCTTACATTCAAAATGGGTCAGACTCATATGATGCGCTACATGAAGCCGTTGCTTGAGAGAATCGAGCGCGGCGAGATTGACCCTAGCTTTGTGATCACTCATCGCCTGCCGTTGTCCGACGCTCCGGGAGCGTACAAAATGTTCCGCGACAAGCAGGATCACTGTACCAAAGTGGTCCTCGATCCGTGGGCGGACGGAGCGAGGGCTGCCTAAACTCTAATGAGAATGGCGCCTGTTGCAGGACGCCATTCGCTTGTGCCAAAGTGTGCCACTCTTTTCTAAGACTTGACCTGCTTTCACTGCATCCAAGAGTCTGTTCTTTGAGGTTCCCGCTACGATGATGTTTGGCGCCACGGTTGCTTGCGACAAAGTGGAATTCCGAATCTGGGCTCCGAAGCTTGAGCAGCTCTCGGTTGAAGTGAACGGCTCCAAAGTCGAGCTTAGGCGCGATGAGGCAGGCATTTTCTGCGGCACTGCCAAGTCGAAAGCAGGAGACCGCTACTGCTACCTCATCGGCGAGAGACGCCTGCCTGACCCGGTTTCGCGCTTTCTACCTGAAGGCGTACACGGCCATACTGAGATCGTCGATCCTGAGGCCTTCATCTGGAGCGACGAGAGTTGGACCGGCCTCTCATTTCACGAGTACATCATTTACGAATTGCACATTGGGACGTTCTCGCCGGAAGGAACTTTCGATGGTGTGATCAAGAAGCTCGATCACCTGCATTCGCTTGGCGTGACTGCGATTGAGATTATGCCGGTGTCGGCGTTTCCTGGCGAGCGCAACTGGGGGTACGACGGAGTTTCTCTGTACGCTGTGCAGGCGAGCTATGGTGGCCCGGAAGGTCTCAAGCGGCTGGTGAATGCGGCGCACCGCGCCGGCCTCGCGGTGGTGCTCGATGTCGTCTACAACCATCTAGGAGCCGAAGGGAATTACCTGCGCGAGTTCGGCCCGTACTTTACCGATCGTTATCACACGGTTTGGGGCGACGCAATCAACTATGACGGCGAAGACAGCCAGCAAGTTCGCAAGTACGTCATTGAGAACGCACTCCACTGGATTCGCGAGTATCACGTCGACGCTCTGCGTCTCGATGCAATTCAGGCGATCTACGATAGCTCAAAGACACACATCATCAAAGAACTCGCACGTGATGTGCAGGAGTTCGCGCGAGGCGCCAATCGGCGGATTGCTCTGATTGCAGAATCGGACCAGAACGATCGTAGTCTGATTTTGCCTACTAGCGAGGGCGGATTCGGACTGGACGCCGTCTGGAGCGACGATTTCCACCACTCTGTCCACACATACCTGACCAAGGAAAACCGCGGGTATTACCAGGACTATGGAGAGCCAGAAAAGATCGTAAAAGCCCTCAACGAAGGCTTTGTCTTTCAGGGACAGCACTATCGTTTTTGGCGCGCTTCACGGGGTTCGAGCACCGAAGGCATTCCTCTACCACGCCATGTGTTCTGCATCCAGAATCATGACCAAGTTGGGAATCGCTGCACAGGAGAGCGCCTTGGCCATGTCGTTCCTCGCGGAGCTGCCAAAGCCGCAGCGGCACTGCTACTTCTCGCGCCAGAGACACCGCTGCTGTTTATGGGTGAAGAGTACGCCGAGCCCGCGCCCTTTCAATTCTTCACCGACTATGGAGACAAGAACCTGCAACAAGCGGTGATCGATGGACGCAAAAAGGAATTTGAAGATTTCGCCTGGGAAGAAACGCCGAACCCGCAGGATCCTGAAACTTTCAAGCGCTCGAAACTGACTTGGAAGATAGATGAAAAGATGTTCGCATGGTACCGCGAGCTCCTCAATCTTCGGCGCAAGTTCGTGACGCACTCGTCGCGAACCTGTCGGGCAAGATTGACGCACGGTGAAATCGTCCTCGAGGTGCCAGCTCAGAATGCCGAAATAGTGATTAGAGTGCGATTTCCTGGAAGCGGGAAAGCTGCGGAGACAACCGAAGCCCATGAGGAAGTCCTATTGCGCAGCGATGAGAATGGATACCAGACATTAATTCTTAAATGTCAGCGCGTCTCGCAGGCAGCGTCAAAACCGACGCAAGCGGCTGCAGACTAAATTTCAGGCGCTCACGCCAGCAACCGGGGTTTCGGCAGGTTCAAATACTCGCTCTACCGTGGCGGGACATAGACTGTTGTAGCCGCAGTTCTTGCAATGAAACCCAGGCGATGGATGAAAAGCTCCTGCGCGAATTCCATTCGCTACGTCCAGAACTTTGTTTCGAATTCTCTCTTCATTGTTTACGCGAGTTGTTTCGGCAGTGCTGTTATCTTCCAGGTTATAGAAGACCAGCTTCTCGACCCTGTGTTCTTCGAGCCTTGCAGCCATGGCATAGATACCAAGCTGCACGCTGTTGTCCGCGTCCATATTGTTCTTCGGAGCGCCGGTCTTGTAGTCCAGGACTTGAACCCCACCGCTTTCGAGCTGATCTATGCGATCGATGCGGCCGTTGATCATCACATCTTCGATCGCGAAGCGAAATTTCTTTTCTGTGCTAAGGACGCAAGGTTTGGGCTCAAGTGCGCGAAGAGCGATAAACTGCCGAAGCTGCTCGGCCCCCTGTCGCTCGTATAGCGTTCGTTGGAGAGCTTCGTCGATCTTCGCCTGCTCAAACTCGCGCAGAAAGATGTCAACGCTTTCCTCAGCCGCACGGTCGATTCCTCGTCGCGCGGCATCGTAGAAATCCTTGAGCGTAGAGTGCATCGCCGCTCCATACTGCAGCGCTGCGGATGGCTCTTCAGGAAGCCGCCAATGCTTTTGCAGGGCATACTTCAGCGGACATATTGCATACGTCTCAATCGCCGAAGCACTCAATTCCACAATTTGCGATATCGGGTCGCGCGCGATAGCGGCCCAGGCGGGTAAGTCGCGCAGGATTTCTTCTCGAGCGGCATATCGCGGCTCAAGAATTCTGAGCGCATGCTTTACCGTTGAGTCATCATTGAGTTCGCGCAGAAAACCCGAAGGAATCTCCTGTTTATTCTTGCCGGCACGCAACCGGCCGTACAGCGTAAGCGTGTCGCGGGCTCGCGTAACAGCGACGTAAAACAAACGCCGCTCTTCTTCACGGTGAATGTCGTCATCGCTTTTTGCCGCTAGCGAGTTCCCGCGGCTCAGCTCGCGCGGAAATTCAAACAGCGTTTCTTTGTAGTTCGTTGGGAGTGATCCGGAGGCCACTCGCAATACGAAAACATTCTTGAACTCCAGCCCCTTGGCAGCATGAACGGTAAGCAGCTTTGCTGCATCGCGATCTTCCTCAACATGTTGGGAACTTAAGTGCTGGAATTCCTCCTCTGGGCGCTCAGGAGAAGTCAGAGGAAGTGTGCCTCCGCCGGTCTTGTACAAATCGAGATATTCCAGAAACTCAGCCAATCGGCCGGTTCGAGCGATGCGCTTCTCTCGCCATTTCGCGGCGAAATCCCGAAAGCGAACGAACTCAACAGAGCATTGCGAGATATTCAGAACGGCAGCTGCAGCCCCGACGATCTCCAGCAAATCGCCTCCGACAGCATTGCAACGCTCCGCAAATTCCCGAAGCGAGTGCAGTAGCTCCGGACCGCCAGACACGTCGTTGAGAAGCTGCACGACTTTGGTGCCACGCGCGCATGATGACAATTTCGCGTACAAGCCGCTCAGATTAATGCCTGAATCATTGCGCAGCGCGAGACGGAAGAACGCAACATCATCGGAGCCTGAGATTGCGCAGTGCAGCCAGGCGACCAGATCACGCAACACATCGCTTTCGAATACGTCAGTATCCTGTACCTCGAAGGGAATGGATCGCGCGCCAAGCTCCTCGACGAGGCCCTCGGCATTGGCGTGGCTGCGGAAGAGAACGGCGCAGTCTGGCCAGCGCGCGCCTTGAGCATGCAATTCGAGCATGCGCTCCGCAATATCTGAGCATTCTTGGGCATATTCCCGATATGGAACCAAATGCACAGGCTCGGTTCCAAAGAGCAAAGCACTCCCGGTATTGCGATCTTCTTCGTCGCGGGCCGACACCAGCTTCTCGCGCTCGAGACTCAGGCGGCTGCCCGCCGGCGAAAATCCTGGATTGTGGCGAATGCTGGAGAAGCCGCAGTCCAGGATGTTCTGCGTCGAGCGCTGATTCGCGGCGAGATTAATAATGTTTCGCTGCTCCAGCCGGTCGAAGACGCTGATGAATTCCGTGAACGCCGCGCTGGAGGCGCCTCGAAAGTGATAGATCGCCTGATCGGGATCGCCAACCGCGAAGACATTCTGCTCAGATCCCGCCAGCACGCGCGTGAGCTCGATCTGTGCATGATTCGAGTCTTGAAATTCATCAACCAGCAGGAAACGGGTGTGGCGACGTTCGCGAGCAAGCAGGAGCGCATCGCTTCGCAGCAGTTGAATCGCACGGGGGACCAGCGCGCCGAAAGTCAACAGACGATTCGACGCTAGCAGCGCCTCGACGGCGATAAAGATCGCAGAGATTTCCTCACATCGCTCGAGAACTTCGTCGCGACTCATGCTTTCCGCCAGTTTCTTCTTTGCAACTCGCGGAAGTGCGATTTCTCCGGCTCGCACATGCGCAACGTATTCGGCATAAGTGCTCGCGTTGACCAACTCGTCCGAGCAGCGATCGAAAAAAGTGAGCAGGTCCTTTAGGAAGCGGCCGGGATTGGCAGCCCGAAGAAAGCGATTCAGTGGAAGTTCTGCGACTCGCTGGCGCAGGAATGTCCATAGCTCGAACTGATCGAGAAGCTGGAAGTCTTCCCCAGCCTCGCGCAGCAGTTGATAGCAGTACCCATGAAAGGTGGATGCGTGTAGTCCTGAGGCTGCGATTCCTGCAGACGATCGTGAAACCCGCGACCGAATCTCGCGTGCAGCCTTATGAGTGAAGGTAAATGCACGAATGTCGTTGGCCTGAGCGTGCCTTGCATTGATTAGCCGTGAGATCCGGTGCACCAGAACGCTGGTCTTACCGGTCCCAGCTCCGGCAAGCACCAGCATGGGCCCATGGACGTGACTGGCCGCCTGCTTCTGCTTCGGATTGAGCTGCGAATACGAGATTCCCATAAAACCTTTCAGCGTCCGAGGGCATTATGCGAAAAAAAGGCGAACAATACAACGGGAATCACTGGATGCGAGTGCAAATCTGGAGCACAAGAAGTTGGGATAAATCAGTGGCACAGCTGCCCTCGGTTGTGTTCGCGGCTCAGCCACCGCGGAACGACTGCGCAATCGCCAGTGCAGCAATGGCAGCAGTTTCCGCCCGCAAGATTGTGGCACCAAGAGATGCATGCACCCATAGACTCTTTGTAAATGAGGCCAATTCTGATTCGGTCCAACCACCTTCAGGGCCAACCGCCAGGGACAGCTCCGAAGCCATCCCTATAGCATCTCGCAACCGAAGCTCATGCTCGGTTTCGGCCAACACGACGCGTTTGCCCTGAGCGGTTGAAATAACTCCATCAAGCTTTTCAGGATTGGCGACTTCGGGGACAGATTCACTCCGCGATTGCTGCGCCGCCTCATGCGCGATTCGTCGCCAGCGATCGACACGTTTTTGAGCCGCGGTTGCGAGATGTGCATCCGTGCGTCGCGCGATAACGGGAACGATACTGTTGACCCCGAGCTCCGTGCATTTCTCTACCGCCCACTCGAAACGATCGAATTTGAAAATAGCAAGATAAAGATGAATCTGCGCTGTGGCCCGTCCGACCTCGGTGCGCGGAACATCATGGGTGGAAAAGACGATACGTTGGGGCTCGATTTCGATGATTTCGCCCATGCGCACGCCGGAGGGCGTCGCGATTTCGAATTGCTGTCCTACACGCGCACGCAGAACTCGGGAGAGATGCTCAGCTTTTTTTCCCAGAAGAAAGGCTTGGTCGCCTGAGACCTCATCGGCGATCCAGCGACGGCGGGTCATCGCCGCAGTTTACTGCAGGCGTGCCTTCATGCGTTCAAAGAAGCTGCGCTTGTCCTGCTTTTCGTCGACCTGTGTAAGTGTCGCGAGCTCTTCCAGAAGCTCGCGTTGACGCGGAGAAAGCTTCTTGGGAATCTGAACTTCAACGTGAACGATTAGGTCCCCTCGTCCTCGTCCGCGCAGTATAGGAACGCCCTTGTTCCGAATTGGGATTGTCTGGCCGCTCTGTGTTCCGGCGGGAATTTTGAGGGCGTATTCGCCATCAAAGGTCGGCACAGCGACTTCCGTTCCAAGTGCGGCCTGAGGAAACGCGATTGTCACCATGCAGTGCAGATGGTTTCCATCTCGTGCGTAGAACGAGTCTTCTTTAACGCCGAGCACAACATATAAGTCCCCGGATGGGCCGCCGAAAACACCGGCCTCGCCTTCTCCCTGATAACGAATCCGCGTGCCGTCCTCCACTCCAGGCGGAATATCGATTTTCATTTTGTGTTCGCGAATTACGCGACCTTCGCCACGACAGGTCTTGCATGGGTCAGTGATTACCTGGCCAGTGCCGCCGCAAGTTCCGCAGGTGCGAGCCACACTGAAGAATCCCTGCTGATACCGAAGTTGCCCGCGGCCTCCACAAGCGCTGCATGTAGTCGGCTGCTTTCCGTGGGCTGCTCCGGTTCCACGGCACGTATCGCAAGTCTCGGTCTTGCGAACGGGAATCTCGGTGCTCTTCCCGAAGATCGCATCCTTCAGCTCGATCGTGATGTCGGCGCGCAAATCTGCGCCACGCTGTGCGCGACTGCGGCGGCGACCACCGCCGAAGGCGTCGCCAAATCCGAAGAGGTCGCCGAAGATCTCGCTGAGATCCTGGAAGGACGAAGCATCGAAACCAACTCCGCCGCCTCCGAATCCCGCATGACCAAAGCGGTCGTACTGTGCGCGCTTCTCCTCATCCGAGAGGACGCTGTATGCCTCGCTCGCCTCTTTGAATTTTTCTTCCGCATCTTTGTCACCGGGATTGCGATCAGGGTGATGTTGCATCGCGAGCTTGCGGTAGGCGCTCTTCAGCTCCTGCTCGGTGCAGGTTCGGCTTACACCTAGAACTTCGTAATAGTCCCGCTTCACTTTTGTAGGCAGGTGGATTCTCCGTTATTTGCCGGTTGGATTTGTGGCCACTCGAACCATCGCCGGACGCAGCAGCCGCTCTTTCAGCTTGTATCCGCGTTGCAACTCGTCAATCACTTCGTGATCCGCGTGGTCTGCGGACTCGACCATCTCGATCGCCTCATGTACGCGTGGATCGAAGGTGCTGCCCTGGGCCGGAATCACCTGCACGCCGAGACGCGAGAGAACATCGTCCATCTGCTTGCGGATCAATTCGATGCCCGAACGCAGCGCCGCCTCAGCGCCTTCGTTCTTCTGGCTGCGAAGCGCCAGATCGAAGTTATCCAAAATGGGAAGGAAGTTCTTGACGGCATCCGCAACTGCATACTCGCGAAACTCAGCCTGCTCACGTGCGTTGCGCTTGCGATAGTTCTCAAATTCGGCTTGAAGACGCGCGAGACGATCTAGCAGAGCATCTCGTTCCTGGCTCACACGCTCGTATTCCTGGCGCGAGACTCCACCTTGCGATTCCTGTGCCAGCTCCTGCGCGTCGGCAGGCGGCAAAGATTCGTGCGCGCCGTTCTGTTGCCCGTCGTCCGTCTGTACTGTCTGATTCTGTTCCTTGTCGATTGCCATATTTCAAACTTACTCGTTCTCGTTTAAGACTTTGTCAAATAATTGCGCTATGTAAGACACAGCCGTAATCGTGTGCTCGTAGTCCATTCTGGTCGGACCGATTACCGCCAAAGATCCAACCACCTGCCCCCCCACACGCGCCGGCGCTCCAATCAGCACCAGGTTGCGCATCTCGGGCAAGCGATCTTCCAGGCCAATCACTACGCGAACCGCTTCCTGCCTGGTATCAACATAGCTGGAGAGTAGTTCCACGATCCGCTGTTTTTCTTCAAGAACTCGCAGCATTTCGCGCAGGCGCTCGCGATCAGCATCCTTTACTACCAGATTGGAGACACCTTCGACCCAGACCGTTTTGGGGCCTTCCTCCTGATGCAGCGCTCCACCGCGATAGAGCTGCTCCAGCGAGCTCATCAGTCGGTCGTACTCGCTGCGTTCCCGCTCGATGCGCCGCGCCAGCTCTGTGCGAATCGACTCAATCGTCCATCCCTGAAAGTTAACATTGATGTAGTTCGCGGCGCTCTCGAGTTCAGTCTGCGAGACGTCCCGATCCATACGCAGTACGCGGTCGCGAACAACTCCTGATTTCGTCACAACTACGGCAAGAACTTTGCCTGTGCTGAGGCGCGAGAAGTAGACGTGCTCCAGCTCATGACGATCGTGACCTGGAGACGATATCGCGACCCCAACTCCCCGTGAGATCAGCGACAGAACATGCGAGGTGCGCTCCAAAAATTCCTGCGGATCGCCGATCCCGAGAAAAGAATTCGTGATCAGTTCCTGGTCAGCGTGGGAGATTTGCGCGCGGCCGGTGAGCTGCTCCACGTAATACCGATATCCCTGCGGAGAGGGCACTCGTCCTGCCGAGGTGTGCGGCTGCTCAAGCAGTCCCGCTTCCGCCAAGTCGGCCATAACGTTCCGGATCGTCGCCGGACTTAATCCGTCCTTGTTCGCGCGAGCAAGAGTCCGCGAGCCAACCGGTTCCCCGGTTGAGATATAAGTCTCGACGATGGCGGTCAGGATTTCCCGTTCCCGAGAGCCTATATTGGAGCTTGGCATACGGCTAACTTATTGATTTTGCTTGGATAATACCAGAGCGAAGACACACTCCCACTGGTTAGATGATAGGAACCTGAGCGGGATGCTGTCAAGATAGCACTCCGAGTTCGGGAGTGCTAAGCGGCTCTCGGGTTCACCTAATCTCGATGACGCTCTCGGTCTTGTGTTCCGCTGCGCTCTGAGAAATTTGGCGCGCGAAGGCAAAGAACGATTTGGCATGTGGAGAATCCTCGCCTCCAAGTACCGCAGGCAAACCGGTATCGCCACCTTTACGAACATCGGCATCGAGCTCAACCGAGCCCAGGTATGGCACGCCAAACTGCTTCGCCGTGCGCTCCACCCCGCCCTTGGAGAAAATGTCGATCTCGTGATGGCAGTGCGGGCAGAGGAATTGGCTCATGTTCTCTACTACGCCGAAGACGTCTACCTTCACACCACGAAACATCTCGATGGCTTTGCGCGCATCTTGAAGCGAAACATCTGACGGCGTCGAGACAACAATTGCCCCGGTCAGCGGAACGGTTTGAAACAGCGAGATCACGACGTCTCCCGTTCCGGGAGGAAGATCGACGATTAGGAAGTCCAGATCACCCCACTCCACCTGCTGCAGAAACTGTTTAATGATCGAGTGCAGCATTGGTCCACGCCACACGAGGGGACGGTCGCCGGGACTGATGAATCCAACTGAAATCACCTTGATGCCGTGGTTCGTGATTGGAGCGATGCGGTTCTCCCCGAGCACATCGGGTTGCCGGTTGACGCCCATCATCAGCGGAACATTAGGTCCATAGATGTCAGCGTCGAGTAGACCAACTTTGTAGCCAAGCTTTCCCAACGCCACGGCCAGATTCACCGCGACCGTAGTTTTTCCCACTCCACCTTTACCCGAACCGACAGCAATTACGTTCTGCACGCCCGGAAGCGGCATTGGCCCTTGCTGCGGCGGGCCGCCATGCATGTGTCCCACGGATTGCTCCTTGAAACTTTGATTATACGTTTGAGCCGTGCTACCCGCGCGCCAGCTGATTGGCCTTCTTGCGCTCCTGCTCCTGCTTGCGCAGCTCCCGGCGCCGGCCAGCATCTTCGTAGCGCTGTTTCTCCTCTTCCGTTTCGGGTACAACGGGTGGCACGGGTTGTCGGCGTCCGCCATTATCGACTGCTACGAAAGTGAGGTATGCAGACGCAATATGGCGGCGGGTGCCAGCGATGTAGTTTTCTACCCAGCACTTCACGCCGACTTCCATCGACGTATGAAAAGCACGGTTTACCGAAGAACGCAGAATCAGAAGATCGCCAACGTGCACGGGAGCAAGAAAGTCGATGTGGTCCATAGATGCGGTCACAACGTAGCTTCGACTGTGACGGTGTGCGGCCATCGCTCCTGCAATGTCGATGAAGTGCATGAGCCTGCCGCCCAGCAGGTTGTTCAACGGATTTGCATCGTTAGGGAGCACCACTTCGGCCATTTCGGAGACGGAATCTGAAACCGGCCGCGGCTGCTGATGGTCATCGAGACTTTCCATGTGACCTAGAGTCGCAGGAATAAGGCAACGATTCAAGGTATGTTGTTCTGAATCAGGCGATGCCAGTCTGGAGTGTGAGAGGTCCGGAAGCGTTTGTCTTGTGTGACAAATTGCGATGTCTCAAATGGGCTGCACTCTGCTTGGAAGGACGGTCATTCTTCGGTGTGGTGACGCTCCCAAAACTTACGTGGAGAGGTGCAGAATGTCTTTGCGATTATGCTTCCGCCTCGTCGTTTCCATGCCTGGTCTCCTGCTTCCGATTTGGAAATGCATTCTACGAGCCGCAATCCACCTCATCTGGTTCCATACAGCTGATTGCGCCATACCGCGGCATGCTGCCGTGTGCCGATTGTTCGGGAGTGGATACTGAACTGACGTTTTATGCCAAATCGCCGCAGGAAATTGAAAGCCGAGATATGTTCTCAAACGCACCGTCCTGAAAGGCAAGGGGTGAGGACAGAGTTTTTCCGAAAGCGGAATCTGGTCTTGATGAAGGGAACTCCCGACAATCCGGACGCAAAGATTTACCAGCTCAAAGACAATAAGACCGGAGAGCTGACAGACTTCCTTAGTTTGGGAAGCAACCAGCTTTCGCAGTTAGATAACGGTCAGCGTCGCATCAAGTCGAGCTCAATTTGAACTTAACGAAAGTTGGTACATCTGCGCTGGCCAATTCCGCTTTGCAAAACTGTGTCGTAAAAGGAGGCAAAGTGGATGTGCGCGAAGGAAAGTCCAATACGGCGTTTGCGTTTTCCCGAAGGGAAACAATGTGTGAATGGGCGCTATAGAAGGGCCAGTGCTCGCCCAAGAAGCAGGCTGGAAGTCAGAGTCCCCGGCTGACCAGTTCCTCGATCGTCCAACGATGCGCCTGCCGGCGCTGCTTCTCTGCATAACGTGCCAGCACATCGACTTCGATGTTGAGAGGATCGCCCGGCTTGAGCGAATGAAGGTTCGTCGCTTGATAGGTGTGCGGAATAATTGCTATCGTAACCTGGGTTCCACTGATAGATGCCACGGTTAAGCTGATACCCTCCACTGCGATTGAACCTTTCTGCACTACATAGCGAGTCAACGTTTCGGGAATTGCGATTTTAAGCCAGCGGTCCTGGTTTCCTGTCCCTGTAAGGTCAAGAGAAGTCAACTTGCCGGTAGCGTCCACATGACCTTGAACTATGTGACCACCGAGTGGAGTTCCAGCTGGGGTGGGTAGTTCCAGGTTTACGATTGTTCCCGCTTCCAGGCGCGAGAGGGAAGTGCGTCCGATGGTCTCCTCTGCCAGGTCGGCCTCAAAACTGTCGGCGTTGGGCGAGAGCGCAGTCAAACACACTCCGCTCACCGCTACGCTGTCGCCTTTTTTTAAATGCGATGCGAGCCCGGGGGCCGAGACGCGGATGCGTGTTGCTCCTTCTCTAACATCAAGAGCAGCAACGCGTCCGGTTTGCTGAATCAAGCCTGTAAACATTCTCGTTCTGGGAGCACCGTTTTGGAGGATCTGATCCTAGATTCTACGACTCAGGATGGCGGTCTTATCTGCCTGATTTCACGTTCGTCTGTTGCATATGGATCCTTTATATATCCTTCAACCGCAAAATCCTCGCCGAAGCGATGCAGTGAAATCGAGCGCACTCGGGCGGCTTCGCTGATGTGCGGAAAGCCTGGGCCGCTCGCAAACGGTACCGACCCAGTTCCTGCAAGAATCTTGGGTGCATAGAACAGGAAGACTTTATCGACCACATTTGCGGCGAGCGCGGTCCAATTCACGAGCGCTCCACCTTCGATGATCAGGTTTGTAATTTCGAGTTCTCCCAGTCGCTCAATAATCGCCGCGATATCAGGACGTCCATCGAGCGCCCCCAGCCTGACCTGCTCAACGCGAATCCCACGTTCTGCAAATTCCCGTCGTCTTTTTTCCTCTGCGAATGAGCAGAAGACGATCACATCCTTGTTTGCGGTCTTCACCAAGCGTGATTCGAGCGGCAGGCGCAACTTGGAATCGCTGACGACGCGCAACAACGGACGCCGCCTTGGCAGTCCAGTGCGGTCGGTGAGTAGAGGATTGTCTGTGATAACGGTATTCACCCCAACAAGAATTGCGTCGGCGGCGTGTCGCAACTCTTGTACGTGCGTGCGGGCATCAGGGCTGGTAATCCATCCTCCCGCAGCATCAGCAAGTGCAACTCCGTCGGCTGGAGAGGTGTACGGAGGAGCGATCTTGCCGTCGAGTGTCATGCCGGCTTTCAGCGTTACCAGCGGAGCCTTCGTAAGGATGTATTTCGCAAAAGCCTCGTTTAACTTGCGAGCTTCGCACTCAAGCAGACCGATGTGCACTTCGATTCCTGCTGCTCGCAGCCGCTCGAAACCTTTGCCGGCGACCAGAGGATTGGGATCGGACATTGCCGCGTAAACGCGATTGATGCCGGCGCGGATTACCGCGTCGGAGCACGCCGCAGTGCGTCCAGCGTGCGAGCAGGGTTCAAGATTGAGGTAGAGCGTTGCGCCGCGAGCGCGCTCTCCCGCCTGCTCTGCCGCGATTACCTCAGCGTGTTTTATACCTGCGTAGGTATGAAAAGCTTCCCCGAGGATCTCACCCGCTGGGCTGACGATCACTGCCCCGACGTAAGGATTGGGAGAGGCGAGCGCAATCCCTTCACGCGCCAGTCCCAATGCGCGACGCATGGAGCGTTCGTGGTTTTCGTCGGGCATGTCGTTCTATTCGAATAATGAATCGACAAATAACTGCGAATCGAAGGGCAACAGATCGCCGGCTTTTTCTCCAATGCCAACGTAGCGAACCGGAAGTCCGAGCTCGCGTGAGATCGCAACTACTACGCCACCCTTTGCAGTGCCGTCGAGTTTGGTCAACACAATGCCGGTTACGCCTGCGGATTGCGTGAACTGTCGTGCTTGCTGCAGTCCATTCTGCCCAGTAGTCGCGTCCATGACGAGCAGGATTTCATGTGGAGCGTCAGGAATTACTTTTTGTGCTGTTCGGCGCATCTTCTCGAGCTCTGCCATCAGGTTCTGCTTAGTGTGGAGGCGGCCGGCCGTATCGACGATCACGTAGTCGGCACCGCGCGCCTTGGCGGCGCTCAAGCTATCGAAGAGCACTGCCGACGGATCGCCGCCTGGTTTGGTCTTGATGACCTCCACTCCCGTGCGATTGCCCCAAACTTCTAATTGCTCGATGGCAGCCGCGCGAAACGTATCAGCCGCACATAGGAGAATCGATTTTCCCTGGCCACGAAGAAGACTTGCGAGTTTCCCGATGGTTGTGGTCTTGCCTGTACCATTTACGCCTACGATGAGTACCACTTCGGGACCGTTAACCTGGCGCACCTGAACATTTGATGCGCCGTTGAGAATGCCCGCGATCTGTTCCTTCAGCAGGCGCTTGAGCTCGTTCACGTCCCCGATCTGCTTGTGAGTGGCACGCTCGCGCAGCGCTTCCAGCACCTCGTGGGTTGTCGTCGTTCCGAGGTCGGCTGCGATCAGGGTGGCTTCGAGATCGTCGAGTGTGTTGACGTCAATTTCCTTATTAAAGGCAACGATTTCCTCGATGCGATCGCTGAGGTTTTCGCGCGTGCGCGAGACCGCCTCCTTCATGCGATCTAAGAAGCCTGGCTTTTTATTCTTTTCCTCGTCGAGGCTGCCGAACAGGGTTTGGATCATCAGGTCGAGCGCGACATCAACTTCTCAGAATTGTGCAGAGTTGGCGCGCTAATACTCGATTATACGTGGCGTGAAGAATTGGTTTCCCTCGTGCGATCGCATGTTCTGCTGCGATTACGTGGTTCCGCCCGCCCTCGGCCGGTACAAAGCAAGTGATCTCCATGCTGTTGAATTAAACGAGCACAATGCTCACAATGAGAAGATTGCTGGTAATGGGAGGCAGTGCTGGTTTGTCAGCCGTATACTGGCCGAGGGCGGCCGGAACCATTTAACCAACAGCAGAACGTGCTCACGACTGCTTACCTTTGGCAAGTATCTCTTTCAGCATTTCCGGAGCGATGTTTCCTCCGCTAACGATGGCTACTGTCTTGCCGCTGGCAGGGAACTCGTTGCGATGAAACAGGGCGGCTGCCAATGGAACTGCACCGCTAGGTTCTGCGATCAAATGTGCGTCAAACGCTAAACGACGAACCGATTCACGGATTTCGTCCTCGCTTACGGCAATGAACCCATCCACGTAGCGCTGGATGTGTTCAAAGTTGCACTCGCCAACGCTTTGCGTGCGCAGTCCGTCGGCGATCGTGCGCGTGGTCTCTTCAGCCGGGAAAGTCAGGCGCTGCCCGGCTTCGAAGCTGGCTTTAGCTTTGGCGCCTAGCTCCGATTCGACACCATAGACTTTGGGGCTCGGCCTCATATTTTTCACGGCAGCAGCGATCCCGCTAATCATGCCGCCCCCTCCGACGCACACGAGGACGGTGGTTGCATCAGATAAATCAGCGAGGATCTCTAATCCCATCGTGCCTTGCCCCGCGATGATAGCTTCATCGTCGTATGGCGGAACAAGAGCGAATCCCTTTTCCTGCGCGAGTTGCTCAGCTCGTGCTTTGCGTTCGTCGCTCGATGGGCCGACAATGACAATTTGCGCTCCCAGCGCTCGCGTCTTCTCCAGTTTGAGTTTGGAAGAGTTATCAGGCATCACGATGGTGGCATGGCAGCCCATCGCGCGCGCCGCGTAAGCGACACCTTGCGCATGATTTCCGCTGGAGTAAGCGATGACGCCGCGCTCCCGTTGTCCAGAAGAAAAGGTCGCAATCTTGTTGTATGCGCCGCGCAGCTTGAATGAGCCGATGGGCTGAAGATTTTCCGGTTTGAGATATATCTCGCCTTCCCCGAATGAAACTCGCTGTAACGGGGTGCGAAGCGCGACCCCACGCAGCCGTTCCTGAGCTTGCTGAATTTTTTCTAGGGTGATCAAGATAAAGCTCACTCTTTGTGATTTGTCACGTTAGGGCCAGATGTTGGCACGGCGATGCTTACGTGGTTCCGGCCGCCCTGGGCCGGTAGACTGCAGACGATTTCTATGCTGTTGAGTTAGGCGGCCCCCCACCGTTTCTGTTGTAGAAATCTGCTCGCGTTAAGACACATTGCTGGCTCTTCAGCCGCGTACCGACCGAGGGCGGCCGGACCACGTAATCCAGACCAAGATGATACTGGGTATATTTGTGGCGCGCTATTTCAGATTTCGAGAATGACCGGCATAATCAACGGACGGCGGCTCATACTCTTGTTGATATAACGCTTCAGATCCTGACGGATCTTCTCTTTGATCACGCCATAATCAGCCTTCTCTTCCTGGCTCGACTGTTCCAAGGTTCGGCTAATCACTTCACGCGCCTCTGCCAGGAATCCATTCTCTGCGCCGGCGGCAGCGAAGCCCCGCATTACGATTTCGGGAATGGACTCCACCTTTCCGGTCAACTTATTGATCGCGATTACGGGCAGTACGATGCCATCTTCACTGAGGTGGCGGCGATCGCGTATTACAAGATCTTCAACTACGTCGCTAGCCGAGCCGGAGTCGATGCACACCCGCCCGACTGTGACTTTTCCTGTCTTGCGGGCGCCGAGTTCGTCGATCTCTAGAACCTCGCCGCTCTCCAGCATCATTACATTACCGACAGCACCATGCATCGAAGCTGCTAACTCCGCATGACGTTTGAGCTGACGATACTCGCCGTGAATCGGGACAAAATACTTGGGCCGTACAAGATTAATGAGCAGCCGAAGCTCTTCCTGGCTCGCGTGTCCACTCACGTGAACCGGCGAGCCAGACCCATCTTCATAAATCACCTGTGCATTGCGACGATAAAGGTGATCGATCATGCGATAGATTCCCTTCTCGTTTCCGGGAATGATGCGCGAGGAGAGAACAACCGTATCGCCGGGCTCGATCTTTGCGTGCTTGTGATTGTCAACCGCCGCGCGCGACAGGGCAGACATCGGCTCGCCCTGCGTACCGCTAATAAGGACACAGACCCTCTCTGGAGCGAAGTCGCGAATCTGCCCTGGATGAATGAGCGTTCCTTCGGGAATATGGATATAGCCCAGATCGAGCGCGATCTCGGTCGCTTCATTGATCGAGCGGCCGACAAGGGCAAGCTTACGTCCATGCTCGAATGCCATGTCGGCGACGAGCTTGATTCGATGTATAGACGATGAGAAGCAAGAGACGAAAAGTCGCCGCTTGCTGCGCGTGAAGATCTCTTCAAATCGAGGGCGTACCGCTCGTTCGCTGGGCGTGTAGCCTGGACGCTCGACGTTCGTCGAATCCTGCAAAAGGAGTAACGCGCCTTCTTTGCCGTATTCGGCGAATTGATGAAGGTCGAAGAGTTTGCCGTCGGTAGGCGTCGGATCGACTTTGAAGTCGCCGGAATGAATCACAACGCCAAGCGGAGTGTGAATCGCCAACGCCACGCAATCTACCAGACTGTGAGTGACACGCACCGGATGGATCAGAAACGGCCCGATACGAAAGCGCTCGTTTGCCGCGATCTCATTGAGCTGCGCGGAGTCGAGCAGCTCGTGCTCTTCGAGCTTGCCTTCAACAAGAGCAAGGGTGAACTCCGTGCCATAAACAGGGAGATTCAGCTCGGAGAGAATCCATGGAAGTCCGCCGATGTGATCTTCGTGGCCGTGGGTCAGCAGGATGGCGCGAACTTTGTCGCGATTTTCCAGCAAATAGGTAATGTCTGGAACAACGATGTCAACCCCGAGCAGCTCGGACTCGGGGAACATCAGGCCGGCATCGATGACAATAATGTCGTCGCCCCAGCGCAGGGCCATGCAGTTCATGCCGAACTCGCCGAGCCCGCCTAAGGGCACAACGTGAAGTTTGCCGGAAGTCATCGAAGCTCGATGCTAGCACACAAAATCGTGCAGAAATTCAGCACTCAGCATTCTGCACTCGGCATTCAGTCACTTTGCGCTGTAGTGCTCCTTCAAGGCATTTTGGACAAAGTGCAGGAGCCTCGCGCCGTGCACGAGCCGACCCGAATGGTGAGAGGCTGAACGCTGACTGCTTAATGCTGATGCCCCTTCTTTCACAGGTATAATCGACACAGTCCCACCATGAGTTATCAGGTCCTCGCCCGAAAATACCGGCCACAGAAATTTTCCGATGTTATAGGGCAGGAACATGTCACGCGTACGCTGCAGAACGCGATTACCCAAGAACGAATCGCACACGGCTACATTTTCAGCGGGCACCGCGGGATCGGGAAGACCACCGTCGCTCGTATTCTGGCAATGGCGCTCAACTGTCGTTCGACGGAAAAACCTGTTCCAGAACCTTGCGGCGTTTGCGATTCATGCCAGGAGATCCGTGCCGGTAGTTCGATCGATGTAATCGAAATTGATGCGGCGACAAATCGTGGTATCGACGAGATCCGCGAACTGCGCGATGCTGCACGTTATCGCCCAGCCCGTGATCGCTACAAGATCTACATTCTGGACGAAGCGCATCAGATTACCGACGCTGCTTTTAACGCATTGCTGAAGACTCTCGAGGAACCGCCCAGCCACATTGTCTTCATGATGGCTACAACGCAGCCGGAAGACATTCCGCAAACGATTCGTTCGCGCTGCCAGCACTTCAGCTTTCACGCGGTTCGATTTGACGAGATTGTGCGCCAGCTCCGCGATCTGGCTACACAGGAAAACATCAAGGCAGAAGATGATGCTCTGGCCGCTCTGGCTGAGGCTGGTGATGGATCGATGCGCGACGCGCTCTCCATCATGGATCAAGCGATCGCATGCTGTGCCGTCTTCGAAGGCGCTTCCGGAGCGGTGCTGACGGCCTTGCAAGTGCGAGGATTGATGGGCACTGTCTCGTCTGACGTTTTAGTGCAAACGATGGAGTGCGTGCACCGCAGCTCCAGCGAAGAGCTATTAAAGCTCCTCGACAGACTGATGACCGAAGGACAGAGTCCCTCGCATTTTGCAAAACAACTCGTGCGTTTCCTGCGCAATGCATTGGTCGCGAAGGTAGCTGGAGAGGAGTCCCCGCTGCTGCAAATCTCTTCAGATGAGCGGAAGAAGGTCGCAAGTACAGCCGCGCTTTTCTCTGAAGAAGATCTCACCCGTTTTCTCAACATTATTCTGCGCACCCATGACGAACTCGGCTACCGCCAGGAGCAGCGGTTCCATCTTGAGCTAGGCATGCTTAAGATGGTGCATGCAAGTCGGCTGCTGCCACTCGAAGAATTCCTCAGTCAAAATGCAAGCAGAGGAGCGATGCCAGTACTTCAAACCGCGCGAGCTCCTCTCGCTACTGTGCCAAGAATCGCCGAAGTACGTCCCGCGCCAATCAGCAGCGGATCAAGGTCGCCCTTTCCGTCTTCGAGTGGAGGCGCCTCGCCACAAACTCAGCAGCGCGTTTCACCCTTCGAAGCAGATCGCTTGCGGAAGGTGCGGAACTCCGAACCGGAGATGTCGATCGTGGAATCGATCGACGGATCTACGGCTGCATACAAAGTGATTTCGACCGCGACGGCTATCGAAGAAGTTCCAGAAGCCGTGGCTGTTCCTGCCTCAGTCCCAGAAGTTTCGGTTGAGAAGCTTCGCTCTGCTTTGGTTTCGATGCTCGAAGCACAAAACCAGGATACGGCGGCGGACCTGCTTGCACGCGGAGAATGGGAACTCACAGGGAACCAGATCAACCTGCGCGTTCCGCTCTCCGAAAGAGTGATTGACCTTAGCATCGGCGCCGAAGCTAAGCGTCTGCTGATTCAGGAAGCGAGTCGTGTTTGCGGCCGACTAATGAAATTGAACTTCTCCGGCGGAGGCACGGCCCGGAATGGGCCCGTTGAGCGAGTGACGAACGGGAACGGCAAGGGATCGGGTGTGGCCCGACAAAGAGCTGCGGAAGATCCCATAGTGCGTCGCATGCAGGAGAAATTTGGAGCGGAAGTTCGTACCGTAGTCGATCTGCGACAGAAGAACTAAATCGGAGATTCCTCACCAATGGAATTCAACCCAAAGGAATTGTTAGCTCAGGCCCAGCGCGCTTCTCAGGAGATCCAGGAGAAAATGCGCGCCACCAGCGTTGAGGCATCCGCCGGCGGTGGGTCGGTAAGCGTCAAGATGAATGGGCAAAAGCAGCTGCTTTCAGTAAAGATCGATCCCGAGGCCGTGAAATCAGGCGACCTCGAGATGCTTCAGGATCTGATCACCGCCGCAGTGAATGAAGCGGGCCGCAAAGTGGACAGCACCATGCAATCTAGCCTCGGCGGAATGTTGGGCAACATGAATCTGCCATTCTGATTTAGCAAGATCGAAGAATTCAGAGGATCAGTTGTCGAAATTTGCAGAGCCGATGGCGCGGCTCATCGAGGAACTCAAGAAGCTGCCCGGTATCGGCGGCAAGACAGCGCAGCGCCTCGCCTTTCACATCCTGCGCGCTAGTGACGAAGATGCCGAGCTGCTTGCTGAATCCATCAGGCAGGTTAAGGCCAGCCTTCATCTCTGCTCGGTATGCAACAACATCACGGACGTCGATCCCTGCGTGTATTGCAGCAGTGCCACCCGCAACCAGCGCCTGGTCTGCGTTGTCGAAGAGCCTACGAACATCGCTGCCATTGAGAAAACGCGGAGCTACAACGGTGTGTATCACGTGTTGCACGGAGCCCTTTCACCGCTGCACGGCATCGGGCCAGAGCACCTCCGGCTTACCAGCCTCTCGACGCGAGTAGACCGCGGTGACATCGATGAGCTCATCATCGCCACCAATCCCACAGTCGAAGGCGAAGCTACCGCGACTTACATCTCCCGCATGCTGAAGAATCCGGCTGTAAAGCTCACGCGCATTGCCACCGGCATACCCGCTGGAAGCGATATCGAATACGCCGACGAAGTGACCATGGCCAAAGCAATCGAAGGCCGCCGCGAGTTGTAACGGCGGACTCGTTTCGTGGAAACTTTTCCGCCAAGCTCAGCTCAACGAGCTACTTTCGCTTGTCCAGCTCCACAGAGGCTTAGGGGGAGGCTGGCAGCAATAACTCCGGAGCACATCGGCGAGTGCCGTCACGTGCTTTCACAGATGCTGCGAAAGTTGCCTGCAACAACACTCGCCGGGCTCGACGGTTCTTTAATACGCGGCGCTATTTCGAAACAGCAGCGGACATTCGTTCTTCCATCTCCGCGGGAGAGACGTCTTCGACATGCGACGCCAGCATCCATCTGTGCCCAAATGGATCAGTGAGTTTGCCGAAGCGGTCGCCCCAGAACTGGTTCTCAAGAGGCTGCGTTTCCCTGGCACCCGCCTTTAGCGCCTGGTGAAAAGCAGCATCGACATCCTCGACATACAGAAAAATGCCGCTGGTGCTGCCGTTCAACGTTTGCGGCGCTTTGGTTTCGCTTCGGGGCGACTCATCGGCGAGCATGATATGAGAATTGCCAATCAGGATCTCGGCGTGCATGACCTTGCCGTCAGGCGCCGGCATTCGGAAGAGTTCCTTAGCGCCGAAGGCCTGCGTATAAAAGTCGATGGCCTTCGCTGCACCTCGAATGGTGAGGTAGGGAGTCACTGTGCTGTAGCCATCGGGAACTGGTTTTACCTTGTTTTTCACGACTATCTCCTTAGATTAGATTCATGGTTCAGATCGATTGCCTGTGCGGATAACTTCCCCCGCGCATACCTAAGACGGGCGGACATCGGGGAATCGACAAGATAGGAAAAAGATTTGGTGGGGCTGCGCTAGGGGATCAGCTCCGGCCTCTGAATCCGGCCACCGTTTCGAAGCGATCGCAGGAATTCAAATTCACTGCTAATTCGCTGATCCGGAGCTTAACAGTGAATTAACAGCGAATTTAACAGCGAATTTATCAGTGAATTTCTCTTCATGCATAAAACCCCGTAAATCCGGGGAAAGTCGAATTAAACAGCGAATTAACAGTGAATTATCAGTGAATTTCTCTTCCTGCATAAAACCCGCGTAAGCACTGGGACAAGTCGAACCAGGCAGGGAACGATCAGGGAAGGCACAGCGAATCGCCGAGATCACCGACAAGCCCAACCCCGCATCAGAAGGCATCCACCCCAGCCAAGATTCCCTGCGAATCCCCATTCTTCGTTGCTACGACACGTTGCCCTAGCGCGTCAAGGGGGGAAAAGGCAGCAATAAGCGATTAGCAATTAGCGAAAACAGGAAAATCAGCAATAAGCGATTAGCTAAGACAACAGCAATTAGCAATAAGCGAAGAGCGAAAAGCGAGAACATAGGGAACAGGGAACCGGAAGAATCGGGTGATCGGGCCGTCGGGTGACCTCACCCAAGCAACCGCAACAGCGGCGCTTGCCGGGGACCCCGGTGATCGGGTGAAGTAAGTCAGTCAGAATCGGGTGATCGGGTGATCGGGTGATCGGGTGAAGTAAGTCAGAACCCCCTGCCATCGGGGTCTCCAGCCGCGGTTGCGCCTGATAGGGTGGGTAGCGGGGACCGCCGCGCGCCCTCGCCCGGCTGTTGCCATCGCTAATCGCTGTTGTCTTAGCTAATCGCTTATCGCTAATCGCTAATTGCTGCCGTTACTTCGTCCGCTCTTTCTGCGGCTTGGCGGAGACGAACTTTTCCTTCTTGTCGGTACCGAGCAGAACGTCGGCATAATGCAATAAGCGTTGGGCTTCGCCACTCATCTCAGTCCTGAGCGGCGATGACTTCACCCCGTGAAGGCGTGAAATCAGAGCCGTGTCTATCCAGAGCCCCACTTCCTGCTCATCAATAGGTGTAGGCGTGCCGTTTGTAGGCGTAGCCTTGCCGTTTTTTTTCTTGCCGGCCTTGGCAGACATAGGGAACCAGGGGAACAGCGGGATCGGTAGTGAGAAGATAACATCAGTGTTGCAGAAATCGATGCGCTATCTTGCGACACGAAGTAACTTCCGAGTCTTAATCCCGTGTTAGTGTCGCCGGGATGTGCCGCGTCCCGGCCAGGCGACGCCTTTCCTAAGCCTGCCGAAGGATCCTGTGTCTGGTTCTAGCTGTTTCCCGTCTGCCGGGGTGCAGGATGGCAGGGGTTCTGACTGACTTCACCCAATGACCGGATGACCCGATCATCCGATCCTTGCTGTCCCCTGTAACCTGTCCCCTGTTCCCTATATTCTCGCTAATCGCTAATTGCTAATTCCCGGTTTTCCTTGTTGGTGTTGCCGTAGCTAATTGCTAATTGCTAATTGCTGCTTTTTTAATCGCTAATCGCTGGCTAATCATCCCCTCCTGATCCGGTCCCACAGCAGCCTGGCCAGGAGGATGGAGTCCGATACCCGGCTCAGAATGCGCGGCGACGTTGGCATGATGTTCTCTTCTCGCGCGGTTCTCACGGCACAGATAATCGCTGCCGCCACCAGAATCGCCTTTTTGTCTCGCGGGTCTTCATCTTGCACGCCAACAGCATAGGCGAATAAGAGGCGAAGATGCAAGCGTGTCCCCTGTAACCTGTCACCTATGTTTTCGCTAATCGCTAATTGCTAACTGCCGGTGTTCGTTGTTGCTGTTGCTTTAGCTAATTGCTAATCGCTTATTGCTTATTGCTGCTTTTTTAAGCTGTTACATCGAAGGTGAGCGTCGCGTCTGTGGCCCGCCTTTCCATCGCCTGTCTCACAAAAACTTCTGCAACGCCGCGGTCGTCTCCTTGGGATTCTCCTCGAGCACCCAATGACCGGTATCATTCAGCACCACAGCTCTCACGTCCGTAGCAACTAATTTCATCTGATTCGCCAGCACTCCTCCCAGCGACTTCTCTCCACCGATAGCCAGCACCGGCATCGTCAGCTTAGTCTGCGAGAGTTCGGCGAAGTCTTTAGCCGCCTGCTGAAACGAGACAAAATAAGCCCACGCCGCGTGCATCCGCCCCGGACGCGAATAGGCCGCAACATAAGCTCTGCGGTCCGATTCGGGAATTGAGCGCGCCTTATTGGCAGCCAGATCATTCCAGAAATATTCGAAGTAGGTGCCTTCGCGTCCCTGCACCAGCGCCTCGGGCGTCGGACCATTGAAGCGAAAATGCCAAATCGCCGGATTGTTGTAGACCTCCTCCCAACCGCCAACACCGGGAAGAAATGCATCCATCACGACTAGCTTTGTGATCTCAGCAGGGAACTGCGCAGCGTAGGCATAGGCGACCATCAGGCCAATGTCGTGGCCCACGACTTCAGCTTTCTCAAAGCCCAGCGACCGCACCAGCGCATGCATACGCACCGCAGCAGACTTCATATCTAGTCCCTCTTTGGGAATGGCAGATTCGCCGATCCCCGGCAGGTCCGGCGCAATCACAGTAAACCGCCGCGCCAGCGCCGGAATAACCGGCTTCCACATCAGCGAGGTCTCAGCAAATCCATGCAGCAGAACCACCGCCGGACCCTGGCCCGCAGTCATGTAGTGAATCGAAACGCCATCAACGTCGGCCGCGCGCGAGGCGAACGGATTGTCGTCTACAACCGCTGCCGACAATGCAGCAGGCATAAGGCTAACCGCGATTACAGCAACAAACCGGAAAGACGTTCCCAAGGTATGCTCCAGATTAGAGATCTCTGGACTATACAGGACGCCTTCCCAAGCGATACGCGATAAGCCAATAGCGAAAGCGAAGTCGGATTTGCTCTATCCCCTGTAACCTGTCCCCTGTTCCCTTCTTATTGCTAATCGCTTATCGCTGCCGTCTTCGGCGCGTGTATGGCATCGAATATTTCTCTTGCCAGGATGGGGAAGGCTGCGCCTTGGAATTCGCGATCTGCCATATAGCGGGTGACAATCTCGTCGTTCTGCTCCATGCGCTCGATCATGAAGTCATCAATCAGCTTGCGAATTCCGAGGGCGAATTTGTCCAGTGGGTTGGCAAGAGCTGTCTGAATCACCTGTTCGTTGTGGACAGCTTTTTCCTTGATCTGCTGGAAGAAAAGCCGGTCCTCATCCGTGAAGCTGGTTCCGAAGCGCTCGTTGAGAACGCTGATGATCTCTGACAGCGGGGCCCCCTCATCTTTCGCTTTTCCCGTGCCTACCTCTGTAGGACTCTTCACGCCCTCGGCGTCTCCCTGTTGCAAGTCAATCGGCCCGGAATAGATGCGCTCCAGCCGGTAGTACTGCAGCTCTACTTCGTCGAAGAAGTTGATCGGGGTGTTATCACGGCTCAGGCGAAGATAGGGCAGCAGGAACCTGCCGAAGCTGTAAAGCATTTCCAACTCGGGATCGCCGTAAGGAATGATCTGGCTCAAAAAAGAATAAAGCTGCACGTAGCCGCTGAGCTTGTCGCGAAACTCCTGCTTCCCGTCGTCATCTTCCAGAGCGTTGAAGCGATCTACCGCGGGCTGAAGATGCTTCTGCATCTCCGCATGGTCAGCGGGACTCTGTTTCTCTTTTGGCTTGTAGAAGACTTGCGCGAACGACTCAACTTCCGTGCGACGGTAAATCTGCTCCTGATTCAATTCGTGCTTCAATCTCTCAAGTTGGGAAGGATCGGATGGCTGCCGCAGGCCGGTCTTGTCGTAATAAGGTTTGAAAGCGCGGAATATGTCTTCGGATTCGTTGACGAAATCGAGAACGAACGGCGCGTCCTTGCCGGGAATCATGCGGTTGAGCCGCGAAAGGGTTTGCACGGCCTGCACGCCATCCAGGCGCTTGTCCACATACATGGTGTGCAGCAAAGGCTCGTCGAATCCCGTCTGGTATTTGTTGGCGACTAGCAGAATCTGGTAGTCCATCGACTCAAAGCGCTTGGGCAACTGGCTCTCACCGATCGGCTTGCCGGTCACCACGTCCAGATTCATGCCCGGCTCGGTGTATTCAAGTCCCGTTTCAGGATCGCGTACCGTGCCGCTGAAAGCCACCAGCGGACGCACGTCGGTATAGCCGTTTTCCGCGATGTAGCGGTCAAAGGCCAGCTTGAAGCGTACGGCATGAAGCCGCGATGCGGTCACGACCATGGCTTTTGCGCGCTCGCCAATGCGATGTTTCACGCTGTGGCGGAAGTGCTCGACCATCACTTCAGTCTTCTGCTCGATGTTGTAAGGATGCAGCGTGGTGAACTTGGCAAGCTGCTTGGTGGCTTTCTTCTTGGGCAATTGCGGATCGTCGTCCGCTGCCTTGAGCAGGCCGTAATACATCTTGTACGTTGTGTAGTTCTTGAGCACGTCGAGGATGAATCCCTCTTCAATGGCCTGCCGCATGCTGTAGATGTGTATCGGCTCGGGCAGGCCACTCGGCCCAGTCCTGCCGAAGACTTCCAGCGTCTTGCCCTTGGGAGTAGCGGTGAAAGCAAAAAAGCTGAGGTTTGGCTGGTGTCCGCGTGACTGGATGACCTGGTTCAGGCGGTCTTCCCAATCCGGCTCAGTTTCCTCATTGCCGTTGCCGACGCTTCCGAGAATCTCTTTCATCTCTCGCGCGCTTTCACCGCTCTGGCTGGAATGGGCTTCGTCCACGATGACCGCATAGCGGCGTTTGGCAATGGCCGCCTGCCACGCTTTGGCCTGCTGCTTCTCCTGCTCGGTGGCTTTGTCCCGGCTCTCAGCTCCGGCGGTGTGTAATAACCCGCGCATAACGAAAGGAAACTTTTGCAGCGTGGTAATCACGATCTGCGTTCCGTCAATCAGGGCTTCCGCAAGCTGCTTTGAGTCCTGATCGATGGCCTTTACCACGCCCTGCGCATGTTCGATCTGGTAGATGGCGTCCTGGAGCTGGTCGTCGAGAACCCGCCGATCGGTGATCACCAGGACGCAATCGAAAATCTTCTTGTCGGCAGCATCGTGCAGGCTGGCCAACCGGTCGTCCCTACGCGCACAATTTTGCGCACCGCATCGAGTTGATGATAGCGGGGGAAGATCATGGCCTCTTTTTCAATCCGCCGCTGCCCGCCCTGGCCATCGTCGATCTTCTCTTCGCTTTTCTCGATGAACATGAAATGGCCGAGGATATCGAGAAAGCTGTCGCGCTGCAGCACCTCTTCCCAGAAGTATCCGCTGCGGTATCCGGAAGGATGCTGCGGATTGCCCGCTCCGCACTGCACCTCGCCGGGATGGCTGCCGCGATTGAACGGCAAAAAGTGCGTGCCCTGCCCTTGCAGGCGCGTGCTCATGTGGACTTCTTCAGGATCGGCGGCAAAGTGCACCAGAGCGCGTTCCTTGAAGCG
>QIBA01000034.1:131279-192603 GCA_003225175.1 Acidobacteriota bacterium | reverse complement strand
GAGAACCTGGCCAGCCGCGGAGTAACTGGTCTGGCGAACTGCACCGTTACGGCAGTTATCTCGAGTACGGTCGCTGGTGGTCCGTACAGCATCTCTTGCGCCAACGGTAGTTTGGCCGCGAGCAACTACGACTTCCCAAGCGCAAACTTCGCAACCGGGAATCTCACACTTACAAGAGCGCCGTTGACAGTCACAGCAAATGACAAGACCCGCCTTTACGGCGACTCGAATCCCGCATTCGACGGAACCTTGGTTGGAGTTGTGGCGGCCACCGGCGACAACATTACGGCCAGCTTCTCATCAACGGCGGTAGCTACGACTGGAATTGGAAGCGTTGCAATTACTGGGACGTTGAACGATCCGGACAATCGGCTTGGCAACTACTCAGTAACGAATAACCCGAGTACGCTGACGATCAACCGGGCACACCTGACTGTGACAGCCGTGGATGCTACGCGTCTCTACGGATCGGTTAATCCCTCCGAGATGTTCACGCTGTCGGGGTTTAAGAACAACGAAACTCCGGTCACTGCGAACGTTGCTGGAAGCCCGACCTTGCAGACGCAGGCGAGCGCAATTAGCACCGTTGCCGGCAGTCCATACACAATCACTGTGGTTGACGCAGGCACTCTTACGGCTCCGAATTACGATTTCCAGACTGGGAACTTTGTTAACGGACGGCTGAAGGTTACGCCGACTCACTTGTCTGTGACCGCGGACCAGCAGACACGTCTTTACGGCGCTGCCAATCCGAACTTGACGGCGACGATTGCTGGTTTTGTAAATGGCGAGAACCTCGGCACCAGCGGTGTCGCGGGACAGGCAAGTTGCACTACAACGGCCAACGCTCTGAGTCCCGTTATAGGAAGCTACTCAATTACCTGTACGCAGGGCACGCTCTCGGCGGGCAACTATGATTTCCCAGCCGCGAACTTCGCGCTCGGAGCTCTGATGATCACGCCGGCGCATCTGACTGTGACCGCGGATCCGAAATCGCGGCCGTTCGGGGCTGTGGATCCCAAGTTCACTGGAACTGCCAGTGGGTTCGTCAATGGCGAGAATCTCGGCACCAGCGGAGTAACCGGTTCGGCGGCCTGCACGACCACTGCAGGTGCGTTGAGTTCGGTGCTGGGAGGTCCTTATTCGATTAATTGTACGCAGGGCGCGCTCTCGGCCAGCAACTACGATTTCCCGAATTTCGTCGCTGGAAATTTGACGGTTACCACCGCAACCACGAAGAGTGCGGTGATCGCTCCCTCCAACCAGGGGACCGGAAATGCAGCGAAGTTCACGTTTGTCGCGACGGTGGTATCGACTTCCGGAGTAGGCACGCCGGGCGGTTCCGTGACCTTCATGGACAACGGCACTCCGCTCGCTGCGGGTGATGGCGGTCAATCTTCCAAAGTGAACCTCGCCACGAATGGTACAGCCGCATTCACCACTTCGGTGGGCCAGTTGACCGCAGGTCAAGCGCACTCCATCACGGCGGTCTACAACCGTGAAGACCTAAACTTCACGAACACGACCGCGCAGGTTGCAGCTGGTGTGACCATCGGGGCAACCTTGACTATCGCTCCCGGAGCGGCGATTGCTGCCCAGACGCTGACGATTGTCATCCCCAGTGGGACCACGTACTCGTCTCCGAAGTGCAGCATTGTCTCGGATTTCGGAGCTACGGTCGCGAACACGAGCTGCGGCGCAACGCTGAATGGACCAACGCTGACCCTGCAGCCTGCAACCAACGTTTTCGGCGCCGCACAGCCGGCTCCGTCGCAGGCGATGCTGCGCATGCTCAACACCTTCGGACTGGTCTTGCCGGCGGTGTTCTTCCTGCCGCTGGCGATTCCTGCCTCAACTCGTAAGCAATTGCTGAAGCGGCGGGCTCTGGTGCTGCTTGGACTCACCATCCTTCTCGCGCTGGTCGTCGCCTCCGTGGGATGCGGCGGTGGTGGATTCAACAATCCGATTCCATTGCAGCCGGGTTCCGGCAACAGCACGGCAACTCCTCCGGGCAGTTACACGGCTCAAGCTACGGCTGTGGACCAAAACGGAACTGTTACCGCTCTGGCGAGCATTCCCATAAAGGTTACGTTCTGATGGTCACCGTAAACGTATTGCAGAAGTCGGAAGCATCGGCTTCCGGATGTTGGAGGGATTCTCAAATGTCGAAGCGAAATCGCGCTGTTTTGCTTAGTGCTCTTGTTTGCCTGGCGGGGGCTGTCGCGGTTGCGCAAACCGCAAGTTCGGTCGCCCCTTGCCCGGGGTACAATCCGGCGAACAATACCAATTTGGCTTGCGAACTCGCTACGGGATTCCGGGCGCCGGCTAACATTACGGTCAACAACACTACGGCGGCTCAGGGTCAGAGCTTTAATCCGGTCGTCTTGTCGGCTACGTTGGCGACGCAGTTGAGCAGCTTGCCGGTCGCGACTGCTGTTTCCGGAACGGGAATTACCTTCATCAACGGTATTCCCACGTTCAGCTCGGAGAGTCTGGGAACGATCCTCACGCAGCGGGGCGAAACTCTGGGGAAACACCGGTTTTACGCGGCGTTTAGCTATCAGAGGTTCGGGTTTGGCAGCATCGATGGAGTGCGCTTCAAAGATCTCTCTACCGTGAACCAGGTGAATTATCCCAGTGTTGGAACGTCGTATGTTGTCGGCGTAAACCACATTAACTTCAATGTGGATCAGTACACTGCCGTTGGTGCTTTCGGCATCACCGACAGGCTGGATCTCACATTGGTTGTGCCGTTCTCCAGCGTCAACCTGTCGCTGGTTTCGACGGCTCAGCAGTTCAACGTGGACACTACCGGTAAGCCACTGTCGAGCTTCTCTCTTGGCACGATCAATTTGCCTGGCTCGAAGAGCGGTCCGGGAGACATCGTGCTAGGTCTGAAAGGCAACGTCTTCAAGAAAGAAAATGGATTCAGCATGGCGGCCGGCACGGAGTTCCGCGTGAACAGCGGAGATGAGACGAACTATCTCGGGACGGGAGCTTACGGCGTGAAGCCTTACGCAATCATTTCCCATCGCGGGAAACGATTCACTCCAAACGTCAACATTGGATATCAGTGGAACTCCGCCTCGAGCTTGTATACCGACAAGAATGGAAACCATCTGAATCTGCCTTCGAGCTTCCTGTATTCCGGCGGGGCCGACTTCAAGGTTGTGCCTCGGTTTACGCTAGTGGGCGAGTTCGTTGGGCAGTACGTGATTAATGGTCCGCGGTTGATTCAGTCGACTGTCAATGTCCCCGGTCAGGGAACGTTTCCGACGATCCTAGTAACCGATTCGAGCGGCAACCAGATCACTTCTTCGTATGCAATCGATAATGCCGGCTTCGGCGTTAAGGTGAATCCGTGGAAGGGTCTGTTGTTTACCGCCAGCGCGCTATTCAAGCTGGACGATGCCGGTCTTCGCGCTAAATGGATACCGTTGGTGGGGGTTTCGTACCGGTTCTAAAGTTGGCTCCTTAGCTTAGGATGGGCTGCCTTCGGGCGGCCCTTTTTTCTTGCTCACAAATCGCCTATCCAGTTATCTAACTTGTCAGTGGCCGTGGAAGATTACGGATCGCGGCGTAGCTGGCCAGCGTCATTTTCCAATCTTGCTTTCTAAGGGCGGACCTTAGAATCAAGGACTTTGGGGCAAAACACAATTCACTGCTAATTCACTGTTATTCACTGTTCTTTTGCTCGAAATATGCGATTCGTGCAGTGTTCATGCGGGTTTTGAAGAAAAGGAAGAAAATATTCGCTGTTATTTTCGCTGTTAGCAGTGAATTTCGGCTCGGAGGGTTTTCGCAGACTCAAGCTCACTGGTTCGAGTCGGTTGCACAGGTTGGATAATATGGTCGAGAGCAACGGCTTGGTGGTCCGCCGGGTCAGGCGAGCGCTCGATGTTTAGTAAGTCGCAAACCCGCGAGGTCGGAGCCGGGATCCCGTCTCGGGCTTTGACCTTTTCCCTCGCGGTGCACGTTGCAGTTCTGGCCTGGCTCTGCTGGCAGCCGGAACCTATGCTGATCCAGCGGGTTTCGATTATGGCTGGTGACAACGGCAGCTCCCTCGGCGTGGTTTATTTGCCAACCGATTCATCTCTTCGTCTTCCAGTTAATGAGGAATCGAACAGCCTGAAGTACGCAGTGGCGCGCAAGCGGTCGTTCAAGCGCCGGCCTGCGGCTCCGCATCAGAGCGACGAACATCCTACCGACGCCAAGGTGCAGGCTCCCTCCATGGGATCTCCCAACGGAGAGGCAATCAGGGGATCGTTGCTAGGCTGGAGTGCGCGTCCTGCTTTCCCGTTAAGCTTCCCAGATCCGCATGTGCAGGCTTCGGAACTTCCTCCCGGTGTGAGTGGCGACGTGATCGTGGAAGTTACGATTGACGATGCGGGAAATATCACCAGCAAGAAAATTCTGCAGTCGATCGGTTATGGGATCGACGAGAAAGTGCTCGCTGTTCTCGAGAATTGGCGGTTCACGCCGGCAACGATCCTCGGCCGACCCGTTGCTTCGCGCCAGGATGTTCATTTCCACTTTCCCGGCTGAGGATTTGTCAATTTGCTCCTCCACAGCCTGAACAAAACAGCTTCTGACGCAATTTGCTGCCGACGTGTCTAAGGGCGAAGCCTGCTCCCTTACGACGAATCCTAAGAACGACCTAAGTCTCACGCTCTATACATCCAGAGTAGATGCCTCCCTAGATTGCCTTCTAGTCCGGTAATCCCGGCAGGAGTCATCATGCGTTGTTCCTTCTTGGCAGGCAAGAAATCCTATAGTCGCGGCGCGTCCTTGTTTGCGTTGTCCGCACTGATCGTGACGTTAATCGCCGGCTGCGGAGGGACTGGAGCCCAAACGCCTGCCACCTCCACCTCTGCCACTCCCAGCCAGACATCGACGCCGGGATCGCCTGCCCCAACGCCGACGCCCACTCCTATCCCAATACCGACGCCAACGCCAACACCCACACCGACGCCAACGCCAACACCTACTCCCACGCCTACGCCAACACCGACGCCGACGCCCGCACCAGTGCACGGCCCAGTGGTTTTGGTGCTTGAGGAGAACCATGGTTTCTCAAGCGTGATCGGCAATTCCGCGATGCCCTATCTCAATGGCTTGGCGCAGCAATATGGATTGGCGACGCAGTATTACGCCGTAGTTCATCCGTCCATCGGCAACTACTTCATGCTGACCACGGGACAAGAGCTTAGGAATCTCACCAACAACGATGATGGCTTCACCGGTACCGTTAGCGATGACAACTTGGTGCGGCACTTGATAGCTGCGGGCAAGACGTGGAAGTCGTATGCCGAGGATCTACCCTACGCCGGCTACACCGGATCAGATTCGGGTGCGTACTCCGAGCACCACAATCCTTTCTCTTATTTCTCTGATGTGCGCTGCAACTGCCCACAGCAGCAGAACCTGGTTGCCTTCTCCCAGTTCCAAGCAGACTTGGGTACAGGAAAGCTGCCTGACTTCTCGTTCGTGATTCCTAACATGAACGACGATGCGCATAACGGCAGCCTCGCGACAGCGGATGGTTGGCTGCAGCAGAACATCGGTCCCTTGCTTTCGAGCTCTCAGTTCCAAAGTGGAGGACTGCTGATCGTAGTATTCGATGAAGCGGAAGAATCAGATGGAACATATGGCGGTGGTCGAGTAGCTATGGTGATGGTCGGTCCCAACGTAAAAAATGTTCAGAGCTCCACGTTCTATCAACACGAAAACCTTCTGAAGGCAATTGCCAATTATCTCGGAATCGACGGCAACGTCGGAGCTGCGTCGACTGCGAGTCCAATGAGCGAATTCTTAAAATAGGAACAAAGGCCCTGAGTCAGTCGTTCAGTTACACTCGGCTAGTCCATCCATAAGATCAAATCCAAACAAGTAAAACGGCAGGTTGCGGCCAGCGCGAGATCTATCGCGAATCAAGGTTCTTACACTCGATCGAGCATCGAGTTGAATTGACGTGCTAACCTGCACGCTAGACCACCGTGCCAGTATTTGAAAAAGCGCCGCCGGAAGTGCAGGAGATTCTGGGCAAGCCCATCCGTGAGCTTGGGCTGAAGCTGGAGGGATCTCCATTGGAGCGTTTCGTGAACCAGCTCTATCAAGAGCTGGAGGCTAAAGGGCTCAAGAAATTCCGGCCGCTCTGCTATCTGACGGACGAGTGGGGATGTCCGTCGGGAGAGCCGGTCATCGGCATTCCCTTTTACCTGGCCGATCCCAAGCTGTCGCGTCTCGAAAAGGAGATGAACGATCTGGAAGACTCGCGGCAGATCATGATGTACCTGCGCCATGAGGCTGGGCACGCGATCAATTACGCCTATGCGTTATACAAAACGCCGGAGTGGAAAGAGCTGTTTGGCCCGTTTCGGCGTCCTTACCGTGAGCAGTATCGTCCCGTGCCTTTCTCGCGAAATTTTGTTCGACACATGGAGGGTTGGTACGCACAGAAGCATCCTGACGAAGACTTTGCTGAGACATTTGCTGTCTGGCTGACGCCGCGTTCGCGATGGCGTGAACGCTATAAGAATTGGCCGGCGATGCAGAAGTTGCGCTACGTCGATCGTATGGCTCACCGGGTCGCGGACATGGATCCCGTGCGTAAGCAAGGCGACACCGACATCACCGTCGAAGAGATGGAGACGACAGTCGCTGAGTTCTATGAAAGGGCGATGAGCGAACAGCCTTCTTCCGGAGATTTGGCCCTCGATACTGATTTGGAAGACATCTTTAATGTCTCTCCACGAAAGCGCAAAGGTGTACGGCCGGCCGAAGATTTGCTTCGTGAGAATCGTCAATCGCTGGTTCAGAAGCTCACGTATTGGAGCGGCGTGCAACGTCCATTAGTGAAAAAACTAGTCGAATCGATAGAAAATCGTGTTGCTGAGCTGCAGTTGAAGGCAGAAATACAAAGAGAAAAAGAATACCTAACCGAGATCACAGTTTACGCCACGGCATTGGCGATGAATTATGTAGCGCGCGGGAAATTTGTCCCAACTGCGGAAAAAACTAAAAGAGGAAACAGGGAACCGGGAACTGTGGACAGAAGGCGAGGGGAAAGGAGACAGGGAACTGCGATCAGCGATCCGCAAACGGGCCGAGCCTACGCGGACGAAAATCGCGACGGCGATAAGCAAAGATCGAAAGACGCTACCATCCCGTAACGATCCCATCACTCGCTGCGTCCAAATCGTTCTATGGCTGAAAAACTCAAAATAGCGATCCTGTACGACACTTGGGGCGAGGAAGAAACAGAAGTACAGCCCGAGCCGAAACGCAAATCGCGCAAGCGGACTCGCCGTCGTCGCGAGAAGCACGATCGTGAGGAGATTTTCGAGGCGCTGGAGAAACTGGGCCACGAGCCCAGTTACATTGCCCTCGATGGTACGGATAAAACACTTTCCGCTCTGGGCAAGAGTGATGCCGATTTATTCTTTAATCTCACAGAGTCTTACGCCGGAGATGACACGAAAGAGATGCACGTCGCTGCGTATCTCGATCTGCTCGGGCGCATGTACACCGGAGCAGGTCCGCAGGCGCTATATCTGGCTCAGGACAAATCGCTGGCAAAGAAGCTCTTCAAGTTTCACGAAATCCGGAGTCCGTATTTCGCTACTTGCTATCGCGGGCGCCTTGATCATGCAGAAGATGTCAACTTTCCCCTAATAGTGAAGCCAACATCGGAAGACGGATCAATTGGTATCGACCAGAACTCGGTGGTTAATTCCGTAAAGGAGTTGATGGAGCGGATTCACTACATACAAGAAGAGTTCGACTCACCTGCGTTGATCGAGGAGTACATCGAAGGTCGCGAAATCTACGCTGCCGTGATCGGAAACGAGAATGCCGAAGCGCTCCCATTGATCGAGCTTGATCTCTCCAAGCTTCCAGAAGGCATGCCGAAGGTTGCCGGAACGGAAGTGAAGTGGGAGAAGGACAGCGAGGCGTACAAGGTCACAAAGTCGGCTCCGGCAGAAGATCTCGAGGAAGATGTAATAGAACGACTTTCCAAAACTGCCCTCGCTACCTATCACACACTCCAACTCCGTGATTACGGCCGCATTGACATGCGGCTCACGTCCAAAGGAGAGGTGTACGTTATTGAGGCCAATCCGAATCCATGGCTTTCCAGCAACTCTGAATTCTTTATGGCAGCCAAGAAATCCGGCAGATCATACACGGAAATGGTCGCGGAAATCGTGGAGTTCGCTCGCGCGGATCGACGGCGACGTGACCGTGTCCGGATTGGTTAAAGTCCCACTCAAGTTCCCTGTCAAATGCAACGCCCCGATGCGGCTAATCCCGTCCAGGTTGCCGTTAATCGATACTCATGCCGTACCAAGCCCTTTGCCTTAATCGGCAACCTCTAACAGAGCTGCTGCTTCCAAGGCTCTGAAAGGGAGTTGCTCTTGTTGAAACGGTTGATCCTCGCTCGCACACTTTGTCTATTGTTGGCAACAATGTCTGCTGTGCTCATGTCTGGCTGCATGGGCATGAAGGATTCCGGAGGATCTCAGTCGCCCTCCCCATTGCCCAGTCCCGGAACAGGAAATAATGGGGGCGGGAATAGCGCGCCGCCGGCGAATATTACTGTGCTGAACCACATCGTGTTCATGTTCCAGGAGAATCGCTCGTTCGATCACTATTTCGCCCACTTGAACAGCTACCGCAAGACAAGTGGATGGGGAGGTGCGAACGATGTCGACACGCTGGACGCTCTTTCGTCGCTGCCGACGAATCCCGCAGATGCCGACGCTCCCTTGAGCTGGAGCAGCACGAATGCGGTTTCGGTCACTATCAACGGCGCTCCAGCCGGCGGTACAAGTGGAAAAATGAAGGTTTCGCCTGCAACACCAACCTTATATACGGCGACCTCGACATCTTCCACGGGCGTTACTGCGGAAGCCTCGGTCGTTGTCGGAACCACTCCCAAAGGGGGATCGAGCATTCTTGTGGGCGCAAGTCCAATGAAGATTGCGCCAGGCGGCACCGCACTCCTGACCTGGACTACACCAGATGATTCCAATGTGACGATCACACCTGCGCCTGATCCGCTGCACACACAAGCCTATGGACCGAATGCAAGTGCCACGGTGAAGGCTCCCAGCACTCCGGGATCGGTTACGTACAATTTCAGCTCAAGCAGTGGCCTGAGTGCTTCGATTACTCTGACCGTTGCAGCTCCAGTGGCGGGCGACCCTAGCGTCACAATCACTCACAATAATCAAGGACACGTTAGCGTCGGAAGCGCTGCGACTGTGCAATCCTTCAGGTTGAATGACCAGTGCGTTGAGGACTTTAGTCCGGACTGGTTGGAGAGCCACGGCGCTTACAATCGCGATGATCCCGCTTCCAACACGTGGTTGGGCAATGGTTTTGTCCACATCACCGCCGGATTTTCCCAATTCGCCAACTCGCAAGACGATCATCATCACTACTTCGATGTCCGTGGCGCGCGGAATATGGGGTACTACGACGAGAGCACCCTTCCGTTTTACTATTCCACGGCATCGCAATTTGCTACCTCTGATCGCTTCTTCTCGCCGATTCCATCGAATTCACCGCCGAATCGTTTTGCCGAACTGGCTGCAACAAGTGCAGGATACGCACATCAACCCCCGCAGTTGGACGTGAAAAACATATTCCAACTTCTCGACAACGCAGGTATTTCGTGGAAAGTGTATTACTCCGACGTAAGTAAGTCGGGAGTCCCATTGACGACTCTGACTAATTTCGTTTGGGGGGCACAACACACTGATGCCAAACACCTCGCACCGGTAGACTGCACGAATGCGAGCACGCCATGCGCGGGCGGGCAAACCGATTACTTCACCGATCTCAAAAGCGGAAACTTTCCATCAGTCGCGTTGATTGAACCTGGCTTCGAGAGCGGACGTGACGAGCATCCCGGAAATCCGGTGCAGCTGGGCGCCGTCTATGACATGAAACTAATCCAGGCGTTTATGTCGAGTCCGATTTGGAAAGACGGAGTCTTCTTTCTTACTTACGACGAAGCTGGCGGCTTCTACGATCACGTGCAGCCGATGACGGCGGTACAGCCCGACGGCATTGCGCCCAAGGATCTCCTATCGAAGGATCCGGCGGGAGACTTCACGCGAACTGGATTCCGTATTCCGCTGATGGTCGTTTCCCCTTATGTGAAACCGCATTTTGTGTCTCATCAGCCATCGGACACGACTTCCATTCTGAAATTCATCGAGCAACGCTTCAACCTGCCGAATCTGACGAAGCGCGATGCAGCTCAGCCCGATCTAGACTTTTTCGACTTTACTAAGGCCGCGTGGGCAACGCCTCCAACGCTGCCAAACCAGCCAGCGGATGCCCCGTGCGCTGCATACGCCAAGAACCCTTAGTGAGCCAATCTAGCGGTAGAGATGCAGAATCCCGGCGTCTCTGCCGTGATTTCGCACCGCCAGTTTTGCCGATCCCCAAATGCAAAGGACTCAGCATTGAGATCCCCCGAAATTCCCCCGGGGATCCCCTCGGATATCCCGCAAGCAAGACTTCCCAAGATCTCGGGATCTTCGAGCCGAACCGCTGCCGCCGAAGAATATCTCGCTGCTGAGCAATCGAGTATGACCTCACCCGCAGGTCCAGTGATTCCCAAATTGGAATTGCCGCGCATCTCCCGATGATGGCGCAGGTGGCCGGAATAGGCAAGCTTCATCCGTTGCTCTAAAGAGAAAACGCCGACTCTGTTTCTGCAAACCAGCATTGTCAGGAAGATGATTTAAGGCTCAAGCCTTGGATCGAGCAATCGCACGTTTGATGGTTAGATCGAGAGCGGCCTTGGCTTGCTGGTAGTCTGCGTCGGAGATCTTGCCTTGAAGCCTCTCGGTTTCGAGCTGAAATAGCTCTTCTTTCATTGCTTCAAGAAGCGATCCTCGTGCCGGACTGCCAGCACTCTTTACCGAAGGCGCGTTTGTGATGGCAGCAGCAGCTTGCGTTCGCGGCCTTTGGTTCATTATTACAATCGCTCCCACCACAAGCGCCGCGCCTAATCCACCGATAATCCACCAGCGATAGGCATGTAAAGGATCAGGTGTCTCCTCGGGACGTCCCAATCCGCCGCCGGGACGATTATCCGGTGCGCCTCCACCTGCGGCCTGTCCCTCTGCAGCTTCGTTGTCTTGAGCATCGGGCGGAATTTGACCGGTTCCCGAAATGGCAAACGCCAGCTGCTTACGAAGGGGAACGTTGTGCGCAACGAAGATGTTCATGCCCTTTTCTTCGCCGCTGCTAGCGAAGTCGGAGCTCGCAGCGTTGAACTGCATGCTTTTTGGAAGCATCACGACCACATCTTCCATGGGCGTGAACACTTCCGGCTTGAAAGAAAAGCTTCCAGAATAAGGAAGGTGATAACTGACTTGGAACTTTGTTTCGCCTGGACGGATTGGAAAGACGAAGCCGTATCGGTTCTTTTCGCCCGTCGGAACTGGAGGGGAATTGACAGGCATGCCGCCCGGACCAGCAGCCAATGAGCTGTCCACAATTGCACCTTCGGGAAGCATGAATTCAAAACTGTGCTCGCTCATCTGAGTTCGCGGCGGCTTGGAATTATTTTGCAATACGAACAGCTGGGTAATCGTCATCTGCCCGCTATCGGCTTGCAGGCGCATGATGTTCGCTCGCCCGGCGACGCCCCCTACTTGCTTGGCTGCGTCGTAAACATCTATCTGCACGCTCGTGGTACCGGCAGGAGCTGGCTTGAAATAATTCACGCCTTCGTGAGTGACGCGAACAAGATGCGGTCCCTCATCCTCAGGGCCAGGCAGCGTGAACTTACCTTGATTGTCCGCTTTCGTGCGCGCAGCTTCCTGCATCCCTCCGCTCAACTTGAGCAACACGACATCATCACCAGGTGATGCCTTATCAACGGTCTTATTCGTGACCGTCCCCGTGATGTTTATGGCAAAGGACGATGGCGCCACGATGAACAGCATGGTGCAGAATAGGAGCAAACATGAGCGCACGAGGGGCGAAGTCATTGATTGATGAGTAGTTTTCACGTAGTACTGATATGCGACCAAGAGCAAATCGCATTAAATAGCCTGCACAGATTGCTGCAGCGCGTTGATCTCTGCGAGAACCTCTGCGGCTTCAGCTTCCAATGAGTTGCGCAACGATTCGTAATCTTCAGCCGGGTATTTTCCTGAGTTAAAGTCAAAATTCAAGTCGCGAAGATTCTCGTAAATCACTTCTTTGCGTTCTTCCAAATAGACCAGCCGCGGCTTATCTGTCGCTCGTTCGAATGCGACACCTGGAGCAAACACATACGCGAATAGGGCGATTGCGAACAGAATGCAGAGTCCGACGATCAAAGCGACGTCTCCCTACGTGCCTTTTCGCGGGCCAGCCAGAAAGACGGCGAAGGGCATAATCCAAGCCACTCTGTCGAACCCACGCATCGTGGGCGCAGCCAGCACTGTAGTTCCGTACTCCTTCACGAAAGTCTGCAGGATATTCTCGTCATTGCTTTCCTGCTGAATAGCCGCTGAAAGTTGCTCGCGCATGCGATCGGAATATGTGCAGCCGACGTGATTGCATTCGAGCAGTATCTGGTTACAGCCGCAGACGCACATCATGCGATGTCCCAAATCATTGAAGCGCGCACGGTCTCCAGTGGCCCCGAGCAGCAAGACGGAGAACGTGATCAGGAGAAGTGACGTGGAGATGCGACGAAACAGCTTCATTAGTCACCTGCCTCGACCGGTTCAGAGCTGACGGGCAGGGCCACAGTCGATGGTCGCACTTGTTGCAGGGAAGGAACCGTAGCGGCTGAAATTGGCGGAATCATTGCCACGACAGTGCCGAAGATCAACACCCAGACCCCCGCCCAAATCCACATCACTAATGGATTGATGAATGCCTTAATGATTGGCTTGTCCGTATCGAGGTTCTTGCCGGCGTAGATAACGTAGAGATCTTCGATGGGCGTCGAATGATTGGCAACGATGGTGTCGGGCTGCTGGCTTGCCTTGAAGAACTTCCTCGCTGGGAACATCTGCCCGATCGGCTTCCCATTTTTGTATACATTCAGGATGGCATACGAGATCTGGTAATTGGGGTTCTCTTCTTCTGTACTGGTGTCGCAGACTAATGTATAAGGGCCAATCTGCATCTGCTCGTGGAAGCCGAGCTCTTGCTCCTTTTGCTGATTGAAGGCAGCGCCAGAAAGCCCGACCACGATTACTACTACGCCGAAATGGACGATATATCCGCCATATCGGCGCGTGTTTCGCCGTGTGAGTGTCAGCATTGACGCGAGAAGATTTTGTCCGGTATGTCGGGCGATCACGCGTCCACCACGCACAAACTCTGACACGATCGTGGTTGTGACCAGCGCACCCAACGAAATTGCCATCAACGAGTAGAAGTGAGCTGCGTCTTGCCACGGCCGCACACCGAAAACCATCAACAGAATTGCTGTCGTGACCGTGGCGATTACCGGAATGGTGAAGTTGCGCTTCAGGCTTGCCCAGGAGGTGCTCCGCCAGGCCAGCAAAGGCCCGACTCCGGTCAGCAACAGTAGGAACATTGCGATCGGAACGTTTACGCGATTAAAAAATGGCGGCCCGACTGTAACCTTATGCCCCTGAATCCATTCCGAGAGTACCGGGAAGAGCGTTCCCCAAAGAATCGCAAAACATGAAGCCAACAAAACAAGATTCTGAAACAGGAAACTGGATTCCCGAGAAAGCAACGATTCCAGCCGATGTTCACTGCGGAGATGATCGCGGTTCCTAATATAAAAGTAGAGGCACACGACAAAGACAATAGCCAGAAACCACATGAACCATTCGCCAATCGAGGACTGGGCAAACGCATGCACTGAACTGACAACTCCGCTGCGCGTCAAGAACGTTCCCAGAATGGAAAGCATGAACGTGGAGAAGATTAGCCATACATTCCACGTCTTCAGCATCCCCCGTTTCTCCTGCATCATTACCGAGTGCAGGAAGGCGGTTCCGGTGAGCCAGGGAAAAAAAGAAGCGTTCTCGACTGGATCCCATCCCCAATAACCTCCCCAACCGAGTACCGAGTACGCCCAATGCGCGCCGAGGAAAATGCCGCAGGTTAGGAAGCACCACGTGACCATGGTCCAACGGCGGGTGATGTGAATCCACTTCTCGCCGGGATACTTCATGATCAGAGCGCCGAGTGCAAAGGCGAAAGGCACCGCGAATCCTACGTATCCCAGGTAGAGCATCGGAGGATGGATCACCATCTCCGGATACTGGAGCAGGGGATTAAGTCCATTTCCATCTGGCGGAATGTTTCCTGCTACCAGCGAAAAGGGTCTGGCGGCGAAGTTCAGCAGTGACAAGAAGAAAAGCTGAACTGCTGCAAGAATTGTGGAAGCGTAGGCTGTGAGCTTGACGTCCACCTTGTGGCGCAAACGCAGCACCAAGCCATAAGTACTGAGCAGAAACGCCCAGAAAAGCAGTGAACCTTCCTGGCCGGACCAAAGCGCAGCGAACTTATAAGGAAGAGGAAGATCGCGATTCGTGTGATGCAGGATGTATGCGACCGAGAAGTCGTTGTTGAGCGCCGCCCACACCAGCGCAAAGCCTGCTCCGGCGACCGCCACCCAGATTGCAATCCCTGCCCTTCGAGTGGTCTCAGCCAATCTGTCGCTGGGCATCCCGATAGCTTGCTGACGGAGCGCAATAGCTCCGAATACCATGCAATATGCGCTCAGAAGCAGAGCAAGCAGGAGGGCGAAGCTGCCAAACAGGGGCATAGTGGGAAAGCGGAACTACTTTATGAGGAATGTTCCTGAAGTGATTCTAGCTGCTTTTACAACGATTTCGCTCATCTAATCGGCCAACTCCCGGTGTGAAAACCTGGATGTGACTAGTGTCACCGATGCTCGGAAGAATCCACCGCCGATTGCACCAGTTTGATCAATTCCGCTGGTGGGCACGGCTTTTGGCGGAATAAGACATCCATTCCATCGTATTCCTGTTCTGCTTCGGCCAGTCCGCTAATAACGATGACTGGAACGTCAGGATTTACTTCGCGGACGAGCCGGACAAATTCCGAGCCAGTGGCTTTCGGCATGACGTGGTCGGTGACTATGACACCGATGTTCTGCGCGTCGGAAAGGCTGCGGAGGAGGGCAAGGGCGCTATCGGCACTTGTAGCTACCTGTACCTCAAGTCCGGCCTGGCTCAGCACCATTTGCCGAGCCGAAAGCTGAACAGGATTGTCATCCACCAGGAGAACAGTTTTGTTCAACGCGCTCTTACCCTTTCGCGGTGCTTCTGAAATCAAAGATGATTGGTGTTTACCTTCGGCCTCGCAGTTCAGCCTCTGCGCGGAACCAGTCATCGACATGGGCTCCATGCTTTCCGCCGCGCTGCATGTACAGCTCATAAGCGCGCTGGCGAATCCTGTCTTCGCTCACGCTGGCGTAGACACTCGTGTCGGTTACGCGTGAGGATAGTGGAACTTCCGCTTTAGCGGCATTGCTGTCAGCAGCCGAGCTCATTTGCAGAGCAGAGCTGGGGATTTTCTTCTGCGAAACCGTGGTGTTGCCGTTGCTTCCGGCATCGCCATTCGCATTAGCCGTTTTGTTGGAACTTTTTGCTCTAGCCATGGGTACTTCTCCAAATTCATTCAGGGGAATTGTTTGCTTGTTGAGCGCTCAAGATTGAGTATGGCGAAGCGACCTCCGCGAATCACTCAACAACGCTTTAATTTTAACAAGCAGAAGTGTGGAAAGGGAGTCTAAAGATCGTTTTCGAGAAAGTGTTTCAGGAGCGGCCTTCAGAGAAGATCGTATCCGGTGCAACTCTCTTGGAACTAAGGTCTTCTCGAAAGGCTTTTCTTAGTGAAAGTCATGCGACCGAGTCACTGCGTCAGTGATCTCTAACCGACTTACGCGCAAGGCTTTTACAGAAATGACGTTCTCCACGTTCTGGAGAATGCCCTCGATTAAAAGAAAACGCTCATGGATGACCAGTAAACGATTTTGATCGTACAGATCAGGCATGATGATTGCGTTGGAGATGCCGGTTTCGTCCTCAAGACTAAGAAATATAAAGCCATTGGCAGTGCCGGGACGCTGTCGCGCAATCACGCAGCCTGCGATTCGGGTGAATTGCCCGTGCTTTAAACGGCAAAGATCGATCGCTCGCACCACGCGCATGCGATTCATCTCTTCGCGGCGATAAAGCATGGGATGTGCTCCGACTGTTAGGCCAGTTCCGTGGTAATCGGCGATGAGCCGCTCTTCGGAGGTCATTTGCGTCAGTGGCGAAGGCGAATCGGGCTCTGCGATATCCGCTAATAGAGATCCTTCCCTCCATGCTGCTTTCTCGACTTGCCACAGTGCGTCGCGCCGGTGGAATTTCGGATTAGGGAAGGGCACGGCTTTAGCCGCGCCGAAATCGATCCCTTCATTAGCGGCTAAAGCCGAATTAATTTCTGAGCTCTTATCGGCACGGCTGAAGCCGGCACCCTTCCCTAAGTCTGCTTGAAAACGTTGGTGACTCGGTGAGAAAGGCCCACCAAGGCCGTTCAAAGCTCCAATCTGCGCCAGCATGTTCAATTCATTCCGACGCAACTCTGGGACACGTCGCGCTAGATTGTCCACGGAGAAAAATATTTTGCGATTGCGCTCACTCACTAAAGCCAGAGCTGTTTCTTCGCGCAAGCCGCGAACATAGCGCAGGCCCATGCGCATAGAAATTCTGCAGTCTGGACGATTATGCGGAGCCTCATCGCCGCATTCGCATTCGAGGGTGCAGGGCCAATACGAGCGGGTGACATCGACCGGACGAACTCTCAATCCGTGGCGCTGTGCGTCTTTCACAATCGTTGCCGGATGATAAAAACCCATAGGCTGATTGTTTAGAAGTGCAGCCGTGAATGCCGCCAGATAGTGACACTTTAAATATGCGCTTGCATATGCAAGCAATGCGAAGCTGGCGGCATGCGATTCGGGAAATCCGTAGAGCGCGAACGAGACGATCGATTGCACAATCTCATCTTGCGCCTGCTGACGAATTCCGTTTTTGGTCATGCCGCTGCGCAAGCGAGTTTCGATCGCCGCCATCTTCGCCTGAGAACGTTTATTGCCCATGGCGCGGCGCAGTTCTTCGGCTTCGCCTCCGCTGAAATCAGCGACCACCATCGCCATGCGCAGCAGTTGTTCCTGGAATAGCGGAACGCCCAAAGTTCGTTTCAACACCGGCTCTAATGACGGATGAGCGTAGTTGACAGGCTCAAGACCCTGCCGGCGTTTCAAAAAAGGATTCATCATCTTGCCCACAATGGGTCCGGGGCGGATGATCGCGACCTGAATCACGATGTCGTAGAAGCATTTCGGACGATTGCGCGGAAGAGCCGACATTTGCGCGCGGCTCTCTACCTGAAAGAGTCCAACTGTGTCCGCCTGCTGAAGTCCCTCATAGACCTGAGGATCATCTTGCGGAAGCTGTGCCAGCTCAACTTTGTCGCCGTAATGTTGCGGGATCAGTTCAATGCAATCTTCGAGCACTGCCATCATACCCAGTCCCAGCAGATCAATTTTCACCAGTCCGAGGTCAGCGCAATCTTCCTTGTCCCACTGCACCACCACGCGCCCGGGCATGCTGGCTGGTTCGAGCGGCACTACAGAGCTGAGTTGTCCCTGGCAGACGACCATGCCGCCGGAGTGCTGGCCAAGATGGCGCGGCAGGTCCTGCACACGCAGAGCCAGATCGAGGAATTTCGAAATGCGCGGATGATGTAAATCGAATCCGGCATGACGGAATTGCTGCTCCATTGTGTCGGTGGGTCCTTTCCACTCCCACGAACCAACCAACGCGGAGAGGCGATCCAGAATCTCGACATCGAAGCCCAGCGACTTACCTATTTCGCGGGCGGCCGAGCGTCCGCGATAGGTGATAACGTTCGCCGTCATAGCGGCTCCATGCGCGCCGTATTGCGCATAAACGTGCTGAATGACGCGCTCGCGCTGATCGCCGCTGGGCAAGTCGAGGTCGATGTCCGGCAACTCGCCTCGTTCTTCGGAGAGGAAGCGCTCAAAAAGTAATTCCATGCCAATCGGATCGACCGCGGTAATTCCGAGCGCATAACAAACCGCACTGTTGGCCGCCGATCCGCGGCCTTGCACCAGAATGTTTTCTCTATCGCAGAAGCGAACGATGTCCCACACGATGAGGAAATAACCGGCAAGATTGAGTTTTTCGATGAGGTTCAGTTCACGATCGATCTGTTCCCGGGCACGCTCGCGCAGATCCCGCCGCTTTTGGCCATAACGCCTGCGCATGCCTTCGCGCGTTCGATCGCGCAAAAACGAGATCATCGTCTCGCCTTCTGGAATTGGATACTGTGGGAATTCGTAGCCAAGATCCTTCAGCGTGAACTTCAGGCGACCTGAGAGTTCGACAGTGTTACTGATAGCTTCAGGCAGATCAGCGAAGAGCTGTTCCATTTCGGCAGGCGTGCGAATGAAGCGCTCTGAGTTGATCGAGAGCAGGTGTCCTGCATTTTCCAATTGCCGGTGATGACGAATGCAGGTGAAGACATCGAGAATCTCGCGCTCTGCAGCCGTCGCATAAGAAACGCCATTCGTCGCAAGAATTGGAAGGCGCAGCTTGCGCGCGATCGCCACAGCAACCTGATTGCGTGCCTCTTCGCGGCGGTCGAAATGTCTTTGCAGCTCGAGGTATATGTTCTGTGGACCGAAAATGCGCATCATACGCTCCACCGTGCGCACTCCTTCGTCGTATCCGCCGCGTATGAGCGCCTCGGATAGCGGGCCATCGTCGCCGCCGGTGAGACAGATAAGACCAGTCGCATGCTCTTCCAATTCTTCGATCCGAGCTGCGCTTTCTTCTTTTTTGGCGCGCAATTTTGTGCGAGTAATGAGCTTGCAGAGGTTCTGATATCCCTCACGTGATTCAACCAGCAAGGGATAGCGAGCCGGACCAGCTTCGCCGAAGAGAGTGTCATCGACTGTGACTTCTGCGCCGATATGAGCTCCAAGCTTGAATTTCTGAGCTGCAAGATGGAACCGCGCTGCTCCGTAAACTCCATTGCGATCGAGAAGCGCCATCGCCGGCATGCCGTAGTCAGCACAGACAGCAATCAGAGCTTCGGGCAGGGAAGCGCCTTCGAGGAAACTGAAGGCTGAGCGGGAATGGAGTTCTACGTACATCTTTTAGGCCCGATTTTCACCACGGAACACGGAGTTACGGAGAAAGGCAAAATCTGGATTGAACACGGAGAACACCGAGGTAGAAGAGGATTGTCCTGACTGAAACAGCGAGCAATTAAACGTACAGATCACCTAGTAATATGGCAAAACTGCACTCCCTCTGCGTCTTCGTGTCCTCCGTTTTCAAAACTTTTTTACTTCCTCATGACTCCATCGTGAAATTGCTTCATCATTAGTCAAATGTCCCTTCGAGATACCACTTCGCCGAACTTAGATCGCGGTACATACGCACCAGCATTGGTGTAGATTGCTCGGCGCGAAGCTGGACATCCCATTCGTCGCGCGTCCAGGGCTCCGGAGTCCACCAGCCGCCGTTATTGCGCCATGGACCTGCGGCTGCGGTTACTCGATGTGATTTTCCACGGAAGATTACTAGCGCAGGGACTTCATTCTGCATTCGTACTTTTGCCGCGAGTGGTGGACGAAAAATGCGCAACGTTGTCCGCTGCGTGCGTGGTCGATCATTTTTCTTTGCGGCCTTCGCATAAGGGCGAAATGCGCACATGCGAAAGTCACTTGGGGCGTGAGTATCGAGCAATTCGGCAGAGCCTACGCGGTCATCACCGGCAATGCCGCGAATGCGTGCGAGCGTGAGTTCGAGCCGTTCCGGCGCTGGGCCGCGTGGAAGAAATAATCCCGATTGTGCGAAACGAGGAGGCGCAGGCTCCGCTGCCAGAAAAATTTTCTTCACTGGACCGCCTGGTGGATGCGCGGCCAGATCGAGCTGCAACAACTTCAGGAATGTCCGGCTATCTTGCATTGGGACAGGGAACTTGAGACTGCGCTGATACGTGCTTTTGCTCTGTTCCTGTTCTTCAATGGATTGATCTTCATGCCCAGTCAGCTCCAGCCTTAGCCGCAATTCACTAGCAGCGAGCGATCGTGCCGCAAGACGCGCACACATTTGCTCGAGCAGGCGATTCAAAATAAACGCGAGTGGTTCGAGCAGTTCAACTGCGTCTTCAAGCTCAATCGATTCTTCGAAGTTGATGGTTGGCTCAGCTGGGACAAGCGTGCGCTGAGTTCGTCCTTGCGCGAGCTTCTGCAGACGCAAGCCTTCCTGTCCCAGCCTCTGGGTAAGCGCGATCTCTGGCAATGCGGCGAGTGCCGCAAAATCGCGAATGCCCCATCGCACGAATGTCTCGAGCATCTTCGCAGGAGGCTCGAGCAGTTGAATTGGCAATGAGCCGAGGCGCTTGGCTTCAGTGCCAGGTTCAATAATGGTGATTCCAGCGAAGCCGCGCGCGGCATACATTGCCGAATCAGGATTGCCGGCAATGGCAGTATTGGCTTCAAGTCCCATTTTGGAAACATGCGAACTGATGCGACGGGTAATTTTGGCGGGCATCCCGAAAAGACGTTCCAGGCCAGTGATATCAAGAATCACGATGTCATTTGCTTTGGCTTTGTTGCCAAAATTTACACTGTATCGCGAGGTGTCTTCCACGCGCGGCGAGAAAGCATAAATGCAATCAAGCAGAGCACTATAGGCTGCCTCTTCTTGAGCAATCGATCGGCGGCAGAGACGAATATCGGGACATACTTCCGCTTGCAGCTTCGTCATCCCAATCTCAATTCCGAGCGCATGTGCCTGCTGATTGGCAGCAATGATCGTGAGCAGCGGGGGAGTGCCGTCGAGTACAGCCATCGGTTGCTCTCGCAGTTCAGGTGCGCTGCGTGCAATGGCTTGCACAGGAAACTCAGGAACGTAAATGCAGGCAAACAACATGGCGATTCAGGAAAGGCACGGTTTGAGCCGCGTACAAGCAAAGAATCAAACGTTCCTATTGCACGCGCAGAGCACAAGCAGGCATTGGAATCTCAGCTGCGACTTCGGCAACAACGAGTTCGGAGCGCACCGACAATTTCTTCGAGCTACGGATGCCTCGTGATCTTGCCACTTGAAAATGCGCGTGCGTCGTATTCAGTAGACGTGCTCGCGGGATTATCCAACGTTGTGGCATTTCAAATGAAGATGTCATCGGCTTGTTGAAGGGTATTGCTACTCCCTCAGCAGTTACACGAAAAGCCACCTCATTGTTCACAGAATCGCCGCCGAAATGTGCGCCGATAATGGTCTCTTCTGCGTCAGCAGCTTCGCTCCATGCAGCTTGTTGAGGAGCAAAATCCAGGACAAGGGAAGCACAGCTTTTCGCGCTGGGCTGTTGTTCAACAACAACGAATGCGGTGGATGTGTTTTCAACCGCACGGCGAAAACGAAACCAGGTGGTAAGCGGAATTCGTCTGGCTGCCTGAATAGAGATGTCGGCGAGATCCAGAATCACAAGTCCAAAGCCGCCAGCTTGCAAAAGCAAATCGGTAATTTTTAAAGTTTGTTCAATTTGGGAATAATCTTTGAACGAGTCAGACGATGTAGCTCCGGACGAATGGAATGGCTTACTCGAATTCTTCTTCTCCGTGCTTCCATCGGGGAAAGGCAAATGCAAACCGCACCTGATCCACAGCAGTCGTGACAGATCTACTCCGGCAGCGGCTGCCGATTGTGGATCGAACGCATCGCTGGCATCCAGCAGAGCACAGATTTCATCGCGACGTATACATTCCGCAAGCAGAGCCATCAACACACTGCTTCGCCCAGAGCACGCGGGGCCGCAGATTTCAGTTAAGCAGCCCACTGGCACACCCGCGGTAAGAGAATCAATCGCCATGATCGTAGTGGGGATCATCTCGGGCAATGATTGCTGCGGAGGAGTGAGTGCTCGAGGAATGCGATGTTGCAGAATGGTTTCCAAATGTGTTCGCAGTTCGGAGGTGTTATTCATTGGAAGTAGGCAGAGAAGGTTTTACTGTATTCGCTTTATATTCGCCTAATGGAGTTGATTTTCCTCCGCGTTAAAGGCGTTGTCAAGAGGCTTGGAACCTTGCGCTTCTGGCTCTAAGCAGGGACCAGTAATTTATGCAAACCTGTGGAATCAGCCGCTTAGAAGGTTTCCATTACGTCAACTTACGCCGAACTCTTTCACATAAAAACTTAACGGAAATTCTGTTGACTCTCTGAAACAGCGGCAGTAATGTTCGTTCAGCTACCCCTAGAACATGTCCATCAAACGGATTCTCGCCTACGGCGAGGACGCCCATGTTATCTCTACACGCGCCATGATTTTGCAGCGTGCGGGATACGACGTCGCTCACACCACTCGCGCTGACGAACTCGTTCCGCTGCTGCGCGGAATATTTTTTGACATGCTCCTGATTGGAGATTCGCTACGCACACTGCAAAACGTCCGTCTTGTGCAGAGGTTAAGGGAGCAATTTCCTACGCTTGCTATTGTGATGGTGCAAGATGAAAAAGACGAACGCGATCCATGGTCAACCGCTTTTGTAAGCAGCGGCCCGGAACACATCGTGAATGCAGTCCGATCGTTTCTTGAAGAGAATCACAACGCTGTTAGGAAGACATCCAAGATCCAGCCGAAGGTTATGCACAGCGCAGCTGGTCTCTAGAATTGCCTCAAAAGCACAAACTCATAACGAGAGCTCCAGCGTCATTTTTCTGTAGGCCAGCATGATGTCTCCCTTTGTAATCATGCCCAGCAACCTTTTCTCATCGCGCCGTGAGACAACAGGGAGATTAGCCAGATGAAGTTCGCGCATGCGTTCCACGACTTCATGCATGGTCTGATCGGGGAATGCATATTTCAGATCGCGCGAATAAATGGCATCTACCTGAACTTCTGCTCGCTCGCTTCTATCGATCTTCGTAATATCAGACATGCTGACGATTCCGGAAAGCTCGCCGTCGTCGTCCAGCACTGGCATTGCGAACACCTCGCGCGAAAGCATGATCTCCTGCACCGCTTCGACCGTGTCGTGGGGGGAGGCTGCCGGAATTTCGTTCATGACCTGCGACACGCGTACACCCGAGAGAAGATGCAATGGAGAACCATGATTCTCTCGTTGTTTACGGAATTGAAGAAAGAGAAGGCGGATTTGAAGGAGCAGGATCAGGCTACTCAGCGCCAGAAAAAGCAGGGCGTAGGTGTTGGTTTGCAAGGTCGAGACTCCCAGCGATTCCGATTGGGGGCTCAGGTCCCGCTTGAGTGTCGGTTATACCTCATTTAGGAAATAGTTGAAATTGAAAAAATTTATGCAGGTTATAGGACTGTAGGAATGATTCAACAACGAAATCCCTGATCGAATAGCGATCAGGGATTCATCAGTGAATCGATGCGATTGAGTCTGAGTTTATTGGGTATAACTCAGTGCCGACAGTGCGCTACGAAACCGTTGGCGATAATTACGGCTCATCGTGAGTTCTTTTCCATCCACCAGCTTCACCATGTAGTCACCATGGGGCAAGGGACGAAACTCACGCAAGCATTCGATATTGATAATCGTGCAGCGATGAATTCGGACGAACTGCCTAGAATCGAGCTTACGCTCGAGTTCGTTCATAGTAGATCGCATACGGTGTATCTGGGCTCCACAATGAACCTGAACGTAGTTTGCCGCTGAGGTAAACGAGTCCACGAGTTGCACTTTCTGAAAGAAGATGCGGTCGCCATTGCGAAGAGCCAACCGCTCCAGGTACTTTGGTAATTCCTGGTTTGGCGCCACAGCCGTCGAGTGTCTGGCAGCGCTGGGCAAATCGATCCTGCTGCGCTCCATCTGAACCCGGAGCTTGGCCCGTTCTACAGCCTGCAATAGGCGCTTGTCGTGGAAAGGCTTCACGACGTAGTCGGCGGCGTGAGCATCGAACGCCCGCGCAGCGAACCGCTCCAATGCGCTGATGAAGACTACTGCAGGGATTTTTTCCCGACTTGATTCAACCACCTGAAAACCGGGTACTTCGGGTAGCTGGACATCTACGAAGAGCATGTCGGGCGCGTGCTCAGCAATGGCAGCGAGAGCCTCTTTGCCATCGGAACATTCGCTAACAATCTCAATCGAATCATCATCGCCGAGAACGCGGCTTATTGCCTCGCGGGCGGCAGGCTGATCGTCCGCGATTAACGCACGGAATCTCGATTGAGCGTATGCAGCGGCATATATGGAGTCTGTTGCCATAACGTCTTGAACACCTCATTGTCAATGGTTCGTGGTTGCTGTTTCGCTGCCAGGGCAGCATCCGGTACGTGGCGAAGTTGAATTGGCGTGCGGGAATCAGCAGAAGGATGTTGCGCAATCCAGGCTTGGGAGTCCGATTGCGCCTTACTTATTTGGTGTTCGTCCAGTTCTATTGCGAGTTGGGTGAATTTGTCGTGAAAAAGTTGCGGAATGGGAACGCCAGAGGCCTCCGCAGAGAGATACCAGGCAAATGCAGCCGTTGCATCGATGACCCCTGCGCAACCTGTTAAGGCACACAGTGCGAGATTGAGATAACTCTGTCCATTTCCCTGTGCGGCTGCCACTGAAAACAATCTCATGGCCTCGCGTTTATCTTGTTTGACGGCTCTGCCATGAAGATACAATCTGCCCAGATTGTTTTGTGCGGGGGCGAAGCCCTTATTTGCCGCTTTGCTGTAAAGCTCAGCTGCTTTGCCCAAATTGGCTTTCACTCCATCACCGTTTTCGTAAGAGATTCCCAGCAAAAAATTCGCCAGAGGGAAATCGTGACGAGCACCGCGCTTTAGCCATTTGATTCCCAATTCAGTATCGCGCGGCACGACGTCACCACTCAGATACATCAAACCAAGTTTTACCTGAGAAATCTCCAAACCAGCCGTTGCAGAACGCATCATCAAGTCGAGCGCGTGTTCAGGATCTTTATGACCTCCCCAGCCGTTAAGGTAGGCCACTGCGAGATCGTGCTGCGCGACCGAATATCCCGATGCAGCGGCTCGCTGGAACCAGCGGATTGCTTCCGATTCGTTGCGTTCCACACCATTGCCTTGGAAGTAGAGCACACCGAGATTCGTCTGGGAGTCCGGTTCGCCCTGGTCTCCGGCTTTGCGAAACCAACGTGCTGCTTCCTGGTAATTCACCTGACCGGCTCGCCCCGAAGCATATGCTTTCGCTACCTGCACCTGTGCAGTTAGATCGCCATTCTCAGCTTTCGCGAGCAGCTTGCTGAATTGCGGTTCCCCAATCGGCTTCACGACTGTTGCGGCGAGATGAGATATAGATGCTGAGATCGCGAGAGTGATGAAAAAGTATCGTAAAAAAAATGAAGCGAAGCGTGTTTGACTGATACTCATGCCTGACATCACTGCACCACCTTGAAACAGAAAGAGGCTGCCGGATCCGGAATGAATCAGGATCGCGACAGCCTCCGATGTGTTCGGTCAGCTATTTCGCTAGCTGAATTTAATCTTGTGCCTTGAAACCTCTACCAATACGGGAATGCCATCCTGAATTTTCAGCCGTTCAATCTCTCCGTGTCCCATCTGCTGGCAATAGCGCACGAACGCCAGCCATGCGGGATGCAGTGATGCTTCCGTCTCGCCCAGGTTTGAAGTCGATCCCTTGCGGTGCGACTCCGGCGTGTTATCGCGATCACTCATCCAGACCCCGTCTGGTTAGCTGTTTGTACCTTTGACGGCATGCCTCGGTGACGGTTAGCAGCCCGTCAATCAATTTACATTTCGAATGTCACTCATCAATACGGCCTCGGATGACTGCTAGTTCCATGAGATTCACAATTGCGAAAACTACCTGGGATAAGTTTTTGCAATGTACTTTCTTGTTCATTTCCGAACAAAACTTGTGCGAATCCGGACAGGAAGATGCGATCCTGAGCGCGCTGGCAATTGATCTAAGTGTGGCTCGTGAGCGAGGGCTGCCGACTTATTGATTGTCAACTGCGTTGAATCGTTCACAGCATTCGACTGCGTGCTTGCCAGAGCCGCCGCGAACTGGGCACAACTCGGATCTTTACGATTCCGGGACGGGGGTGCCGTTCCATGTACACTTGTGCCGCGGAGGCAAGAGTCGTGGACACCGCGTACTTCGTGCATCGCCTTCACTTCGGCTTTCTGATCACATTCCATTATCTTTTTCCCCAACTGACCATGGGATTGGCGCCGCTGATCGTAATCCTCAAGACTATTGCTCTGCGCACCGAAAGCCCTGCATATGACAACGCCGCTCGCTTCTGCATGAGGATCTTCGGTATCAACTTTGTTCTAGGTGTCGTCACCGGAATCCCTATGGAATTCCAGTTTGGGACGAATTGGGCGCGATTTTCCCACATGACCGGTGGCGTAATCGGACAAGCGCTGGTGATGGAGGGCGTTTTCTCCTTCTTTCTGGAATCAGCATTTCTCGGGCTTTTCCTGTTCGGAGAAAAGCGGCTCAGTCGGGTTGCGCACTGGTGGACTGGGTTCATGGTTTTCGTAGGCTCGTGGTTATCTGGTTTCTTCATCATTGTTACCGACGCTTGGATGCAACATCCTGTCGCCTACACACGTTTGGCCGACGGCTCGTACCAGGTGAGTAGCTTTTCCGGTCTGCTTCTGAATCCATGGGCGCTCTTGCAATACGCGCACAATATGAGCGGCGCAGTGATTACGGGCACCTTCGTTATGTCTGCTATGGGTGCGTTTTACCTGCTCAACCGTCGCTTCGAGGAGTACGGCCGGATCTTTCTTCGCGTCGGAGTAATTGGCGGGTTCATTTGCTCTGTTCTGCAGATCTTTCCAACGGGAGATCTTCACGGGCGGTATCTGGCCAAGCACCAACCCATCACCACGGCGGCCATGGAAGGGCTCTTTCAGACTGAAAAAGGCGCACCGATGGTCCTGATGGGACAACCGGACGTTGAACGTCAACGCATCGACAATCCTCTTGTAGTGAACAAAGTTCTCAGCTTTCTGGTGTACGGAACCACGGAAGCGCAGGTGCAGGGATTAAATGCTTTTCCCCGCGAAGACTGGCCGACGAACATTCCTTTGCTGTACTTCGCGTATCACATCATGGCTGGACTGGGAACAATTTTCATCGCGGTAATGAGTCTTGCGGTTCTTCTTCTCTGGCGTAACAAACTCTTCGAGACGCGCTGGCTGCTGTGGATAATCATGTTGTGCCTGCCATTTCCTTATGTTGCAAATACGGCGGGATGGCTGACTGCGGAGGTCGGTCGTCAACCGTGGTTGGTGTATGGACTCATGCGGACTGCAGTGGGCTACTCCGCGAATGTTTCCGCCGGAAATGGCTTATTCACACTGCTCGGATTCATGGGATTGTATGCGCTTCTGGCGATCCTTTTTCTCTTCATCGTTCATCGTCAAATTGAGCATGGTCCAAATATTCATCCCAATGTGGAACCTCAACCGATCACCGTGGCTGGAGATTAATTATGGAGACGGTCTGGTTCCTTCTGGTCGCGTTCATGCTAGCTATGTACGTCGTGCTTGACGGATTTGATCTTGGCGCAGGTATTGCTCATTTCTTCGTGGCGCGCACGAACGAGGAGCGCAGGATGGTGTTGCAGGCTATCGGACCAGTATGGGACGGCAATGAGGTCTGGCTGCTTGCGGGCGGCGGGACTCTGTTCTTCGCCTTTCCACTTCTGTATGCCTCAAGCTTCAGCGGCTTCTATTTACCGCTCAACATGGTGCTCTGGCTACTAGTCCTGCGCGGAATCGGGATCGAGTTGCGCATGCATCTCGACAATGTTCTTTGGCGTGACTTCTTCGACGGATTGTTTGCTATCGGAAGTCTTCTCCTCGCAGTATTTTTCGGAGCAGCTCTGGGCAACGTAGTTCGAGGCGTGCCGCTTAATGCGGATCATTATTTCTTTGAGCCGTTGTGGACGAATTTCCTGCCGAGCGCGAACCCCGGTGTGCTCGATTGGTACACAGTGTTGACCGGAGCCGTCGCTCTGGTGGCGCTCACAATTCACGGAACCAACTATGTCGCCGTGAAGACGGATGGAGATCTCGCTGGTCGTTGCCAAGCTACCGCGCGCAGACTGTGGCCTGTGCTTCTCATTCTGACCATCGCGAGTTGTCTCGCGACGCTAATCGTCCGGCCACGCGTGCTGAGGAATTACCTGGAACATCCAATCGGCTTTCTCATTCCTGTTGTTGTTGCTGCCAGCTTGATTATGATGTTCACTGCTCGCCGAACCGGCAATGATCGTCGCGCGTTTTCTGCCTCATGTGCATATCTGGCGAGCATGCTTGGAGGCGCTGCTTTTGCCTTGTATCCAGTGCTGCTGCCATCCAGCAATCCTGGCACGGAAGACATCACGATCCACAACGCTGCTGCAGGTTCCTACTCGCTCACCTACGGCCTGATCTGGTGGTCGGTCGGCATGATCATCGCCATTGGATACTTCGCGATGGTCTACCGCATGTTCCGAGGCAAAGTCAGCCTGCGCTCCAGCGAGCACGGCTACTAAAGGCCGCGCTTACTATCCAACAGCCTCACGTTCTCGCTTGTACGGCTGATTCAGATATCTACGCGCTTCATCAAGAGCGCCTTGAGTGTTGTCGTTCGTCTGGAGTGCCTGACGGTATTCATTCGTGGCGCGTTCTCGCTGATCGGTGATATCGAAGATCTTGCCCAATTGAATGTGGCTCCAGACCTCGGTCCATTTTGGTTCTCCGTCGCCGCTCAACGCTTCACGATAGGCGTTCGCAGCAGATTGGTAATTCTTTTGGAGAAAGAAGACCTCGGCAACGCGATAGTGCGCAAGGGAGCTGTTGTGATTTGCATCTAGCGCCTTCTGATATTCCTTCAGCGCTTCCGCCAGATCTCCTTGAGCTACGAGTTGCTGCCCGCGCAATATCGCGACGCGCACACGCAGATCCGGTGAGTTCTTCAGCACCCAATTATTAGGATCAAGAATAATGCGACGGGGCTTACCGAAAGTTTCCACCGAATACGTAGACTCGGTTCCAACTACATCGATACGCTTCATCTCACTCTTGCCGTCGGTATCGACCCGAACCTCCAGAGGCATGCGGAAGAGATCAAGGTCCTGATTGATCTGTCCGACGATGCGGAAGCCTTTGTTATTCCCCAAGCGATACGTCGTGTACTTATTCTTGAACTCAGGAGCGCCGGTGCCGTCGAGCCACTGCGTGAAGAATGCTCCTAGTTTCTGGCCGGCATTTTGCTCCGACAGTTCGCGGAACTGATCTGTGCTGACCGACTTACCCGCATACTGCTGGGCAAGCGACTTCATGGTGCGGTCGTAGTTGGCATCGCCCAGTTGCCAGCGCAGCATGTGAAAGATCATGCCCCCTTTGTCGGTTACGAGAGACTGAAACTCGGGCGAGAACGGATCCAGTTTAGCAACTCCCGAAAGGGGAATATTGTCATAGGCCAATGCGCCGACAGCCATATCTTTGCAGGCCTCTTCGAAGCCGGCTTCGCCGGCTGCGTCCTGCACGTAACGGACTTCGCTGTCCCGAGCGGCGCCTTCGGTAATCCAGAAGTCGTCCTTGGCCGCGGGGCTGACTGACGCTCCCCACCACTGGTGCGCGAGCGTATTTGCCAGCAGGCGATAGTTGACCTTATCGCTGATTGCTTTCGAGGTAATCCCTGCAAGCTGTGGCGTCCAGGCGGCGGGGACAGTGTCATCGGGAAGTTCCACGATGCTCATGTTCGCGGTCGAGATCGGGCCATAGATGCTGGAGAAGAAGGCCAATTCCTTCGCTGCCGTCTCCGCGTAACTCCGAGCGAGATCTTTATGGTTAGGCTTGAAGTAGATCTTCAGGTTGCTGTCTGAAGTCTCGACAAAAGTTCCCGCGATGATGGTGCCGGGAAAACTCGGAGTATCCCAAACGAAGGTGACTGTCTTGTTCCCGCCTGCTGCGGGGCGCGACGGAGGCAGCTTCGGTGAACTGCCGATTACAGAGAAGAAAGCTGGAGCCGTAACGTTGATCGTTGCCGTGAAGCGGTTCGTGTTGTATCCAACCATCGGGAACCATCGTGCGGGATAGAGCAAATACGTCGTGTCTGGTCCAATTGAGGCCAGCTTCAGTCCCTCGACCGGGCTGTCATCGGCTTTGTCGAGCACGCCTTCGTAGTCGAACGTGAGCGTTTGCGACTGGGCTTTGCTCAGACCTTCGGGCAGAGAAACGCGAATCGTGTAGTCCTGGGTCACGCGCTCGGTCGGCATAGTTTTGCCCGCTTCGTTGGTCACGCGAGTCACGCGGAGCGCATTGTTCAGCTCGAAGACGGCAGTGCTGATGTTATCCAGCGCCGTGAATTTGACTTTTGCTTTTGCGGTGAGATGGTGGGTTTTCGGCGTCAGGTCGGCATCGATTAAGTAATCGTTGACCTGAATACGAGACCTCTCGGCAGCGCTGAGAGGTGCACTGATTGCCAGAATGCAGGCTCCTAAAACCAGCAGCCGAGTGAAGCAAGGGGGAACGCGCGCTGGAGCGAGCGTCCGTCGAAACAGACTCATTGATACTCCAGAGTAGCTACTCTTCTTACGATGCGATTGGGAATCCGGATAGATGCAGATACCGACCTTTCAAACCTCGAGGCGGGGTCTCACACGAAAGACTACCTTTATTTTATTAAACGAACGAGGCGTATAAATAGTTTAAGCCAAGCGCCGGTTTAGCCCTTCCAATCTGCGTCAGGTCGCCTTTTGCTTAACAGGTTGCGAGTTTAAGAGCGTCCTACCGATTGCCTCGGCCGCGCGCACAATGGCGGTCTTGCCACGCGCATCTGCGGCGTTTCTCAGCTCCTTACGCACGCCTTCGAGATTTCGAACCATCTCGGCCCGAGGATCGCCCTCGACAAGCAGTCGCCGAATCTGCCGCACTACGTTCTCAGGCCTGAAGTTCGACTGAATCAGCTCTGGAACGATCTCGCGTCCGGCGATCAGGTTCACCATGCCAAAGTTCTTGACCTTCACGAGACGTCGCCCGATTGCATAGCTCAGGCCGCTCACGCGATAAACGACGATGAACGGTGTGCCAATAAGCGCCGCCTCCACTGTCGCCGTACCGCTAGCAACGACGGCGGCTCGAGAGTGCAGAAGCGCAGCGCAGGGGTCATCAACAAGATGAACCCGTGCTCCGCCGGTCTGTTGCGCCATCCAGTCCCGCGAAAGAGTGCTCGCCACCGGAACGAGGTATTCGTACTCCGGTCCTAGCTCGCCTGCGGCTTGCAACATCACGGGCAGGTTCAGCAGGATTTCTTTCTTCCGGCTTCCCGGCAGCAGCGCGATCCACTTCTTACCCCCCTCGATCCCAAATCTTCGAGCAAACTCTTCCCGAGCGATTTGCGGAAGTGGCAAATCTGCCAGCGGATGTCCAACGTATTCGGCATCCACCCGCCGCTCACGGTAGTAGCTCTCCTCGAATGGAAAGATCACCAGCATGCGGTCGACGAACTTTTTCACGCGCCAAATGCGCCGCTGCTTCCACGCCCAAAGCTGCGGCGAGACGAAATAGACGACGGGTACTCCCATTGTATGCAGCTTTTCAGCGAGTCTCAGATTGAAGTCCGGAAAGTCGATGAGCACGGCCACATCCGGTTTGCGTGAGCGTGCAACGGAGACCATGCGGAAGAACTCGCGATAGATCGTCGCAACATGCTTCATCACTTCGGTAATGCCAACGGCCGCAACCTTTCCGGAATCGATAATCGTCTCACAGCCAGCAGCGCGCATCTTCTCGCCGCCAACGCCGAAGAACTGCGTCTCAGTTCCCAGAAGCTTCCGCAACTCCGGGATGAGCATGGCGCCGTAGTTCTCGCCTGAGGCCTCACCGGCAGAGATGAGCACACGGCGCGCCGTGGTGGCGCTCACAGATGTGCCTGAAATCGCGATGTCACTGGAATTAGTGATGAATCTGTTTCCCGAAGAAGAAATTCTATTGTTTCTGTATGCTTTGCTGTTTACCGGGCATGAGGAGCTACTTTCCAAGCCTCGCCTGAAAGAAGCTGTCAATCACTCGGTCTCTCGATTGCGCGGCTGGCGAGCTTGATCGGAATCTAGAGACGCTTTCTTGCCTGTTACTGCTATTTCTGTGATGTTCGCAACATCACCACGCCATGGCCTGGCACCGTGGTTGAATAGTCTGAACCGCTAATCTTTACGTCAGAGTGCGACCAAAGCTCCCGTGCTTTGGCTGGCTTGCCTGCGATTCCGATGTCGGACCACTTTATGGTCATCTTGGCATCCTCTTTTGCACGATTGAAAAGCGCCACGGCATAGGCGCCGCCGGCTAGAGGACGAGCCCAGATCTCCTGGTCGCCTGATTTGGAAATGCGCGTTGCCTGTTTTCCGTCGCGATCCTGGTCGATAGCGATGACTTCTTTGTTGATGAGGATCTCGTGAATCGCAGGACTCATATCACGCAGATCATTGCCGGCGATGAGCGGTGCGGCAAGCATCGACCAGAGGCTCAGGTGAGTTCGATACTCGGTTTCGGTCATGCCGCCATTTCCGATTTCCAGCATGTCTGGGTCATTCCAGTGTCCTGGAGCTGCAAATGGTGCCAGTTGATCTTGATTGAAAGCGATTTTCGTCATTGAGTCCCAAGCGTCCCGGATGTCGCCAGTTGTGCGCCACAGATTTCCGCCGACATCAGGGCCCCACTTCCACACCTCATTCAGTCCGTACTGGCACAAGCTATAGACGATGGGCCGCCCACTAGCCTGCAAGGCATCGCCCATCTTTTGATAAATCGGCTGCATCTCCTGTTCGGTATAAATGTTTCGCGCACCGCACCAGTCATATTTCAGGTAATCGATGCCCCAGGCGGCGAACGTCTTGGCGTCCTGTTCCTCATGGCCGTAGCTGCCTTCATATCCTGCGCAGGTGTTCGGCCCGGGGGAAGAATAGATTCCCAATTTAAGGCCCTTACTGTGGACATAATCGGCCAGAGCCTTCATATCTGGAAACTTCTTGTTTGTGGTGATATTGCCGTTGGCGTCGCGCTTCTCGCCCTCCCACGTGTCATCGATATTGATGTACACGTAGCCGGCTTCTTTCATGCCGTTGCTAGCCATGGCATCAGCGATCTTGCGCACGGTAGCATCGTCAACGCGTCCTGCGAATTTGTTCCAACTGTTCCATCCCATCGGCGGAGTTTTGGCTAAGCTGTTATATGGAACCTTGTGAAGTGGAGGAGGCTCAATACGGGCCGGAATCGCTCCTTCGCCCTCAGGGACTTTGTGCGCGACAAGCTCCGTAAGGGGCGCGTCCGGGCGACGGCGCGTAGTCATATGCAGTTCATCGCCGACCAGCTTGCCTTCGTAGATCACACGGCGCAGAGTCTTGCCATCCTGCAGCGTTCCCGTGACGGTAAACGATTCGGAAGTTCCAGTGCTTTCGGTAAGGGTGTAATAGAACTGTGTTACCCGGATATGACCAGTGATCTTGGAGTCCTGCTGTTTCAAGTCAAAGTAAGCTTTGCGTTGGGTGCCATCCGGTAGCGGAGTCGCCGCGAGCCAATTACCGGTCAGGTTTGCGGCCAGACAGGATGTCGTGCTCAATGCAACAATTGCGAGGATGCGAAGAAGCCTCATTGCAGTGGGAGTTCCTCCTGGAACGTCGCCAGTACTTTCTCACATGAACGCATATTTTGATCACTGAAACAAGGCTGTCCTATAAAATGCGTTGTTTCGCATCGCAGCTCACAAGGCCGAATCACTTCGAAATGACTCACGGCTGGGCGGATCCTCTGGAACGAGTCATCGGCCGCTTTTGGGCTAAGTGCGTTCATGCGACTCTCGGCGTTCATAGTGTTTGGATCGACGTGCACACCATGTGGGACGGAATTGCTGCTTTGGTGCATGGGTTGTGATCAAAAGGATGGATCGTCAAGTAGAAGCGACGACATCCTGTTCGGCATTCAGGCGAAGACAATGTTTTGGGCCGCTCGCAGGAGCTTCAGCGATGTAGTCGATGAAGGCTCTCACAGCGGCTACGCCATCCCGATAGCCTTGCTCTACGGCAGGACGAACAATTCTGCCGTCGAAGTCGAGCAACGTCGCCGCCAAGGGCATAGCCGGCCGAATTTTAAACGCTTTGAGATAGCGGTAAGAATGCTCTCCGATTTCCAAGACTAGCTGCTCCGGACGCGTGCCCACTCTGGCCGCGTAGGTCTCGCAAATCTGATTCACACTCTCCAGCACCCGCAAATCGGATTTCACATTCCGCGACATCAGAATGTCGAATGCGCGCATGCCGACATCCAGAAAGGTTCTGATCTTCGGGACTACTTCTTTCTCGGCTTCAACGGCGATCAGGAATAACACGTCTGCCCCGAGTCGTATTGCTGGGATGATGGGTTGTTTGGCCACCAGTCCTCCATCGGACCAGAGTCCACCATGCATCTTCACCGGCTCATAGGCCATCGGAAATGCCGACGACGCAATTACTGCCTTCATCATGTCGTGCGCATACTCAAAGTGAGTCCGAACGAACTCAGCGTCCGCGCCGGGATCATTCTGTAATTCTTCAACCTTCTTGTTAGCGAAGAACTTTTCGCGTCCGGTGTAGAGCTCGGCAGCGGTCATTACCACACGCATTGGAGAGCGACGAAGCCGGCGCAGATGAATCCGGTCGCGCAAGAAGCGGGAACGCTCGTAATTTTGAAACAAACCTGAATCGAGCGGCGAGCGCAAAATCTTTTGACTCAGGCGGCTCACGCGATTCCGCAGTATCGACCACGAGAGCGCGCCCACCAGCAAGGCAACTCCCAACCACAGATCGTTCCGAGGTGTAAGCCAAAAAACCGACGCAGCCCTGAACTCCACGTGGGTCGAGACCAGCAGCCAGCATATGAACCCCAGCACAACCGTGTTTGCTATCAGCGACCAGGTGAGCTTCTTCTTGTTTGGCGCCCAACGTTGGCCGCGCATGGGGTGAAGCAACACATAAAAGAGGTAGGAGAACTCTGTATAGGAGAAAAGGACAATGCTGCCCGCCACTCCGAGCAGCAGCCACGTTAGCAGAGGATTGTCTTGATGAAAGAAAATGCCAAGGCCATGCAGCAGAACACCTGCGGCGTTCCCGAATCCGGCCGTAGCCGCGATGAGTCCGGCGAGAACGATGATGTATCGCGACCAATCGATGCCCACAGTAGCGGGGGTGAGTTGCAGCCATCCTTCGACCAGCGGCTCTGCGTTTCCCAGGTACCCGCGGCCGTGTCCGGCATAGGAAGCTGCGTTGATCGCTCCAATCGAAGTGGATGTGAGAATGTGAGTGGGAAGGCGCGCATCCTGTAGAGCTAGCAGCACGCCGGCTTCATACGCGCCACGGGCACCCCCGCCCGACAGGACCACCGCTATGCGTCCGGTGAAGTTCCTCCACAGTGTGCCAGGGTTCTGTGGCAGGCTGGCCCGAAACTCTTTGCGCTCGTCTTCGAGCAGGTTTGGAGATTGGGAACGGAGGTCGATGAGCGAAGGATACCGCGTTTTCGTGATCGAGGTGTGAATTACTAGGGTACTTGGATATTCTGTTCGCCTACCCAGCAGGAGTTCGGTTTCGAGTCAGCTCAGAATGTTACACTGCGCTCTTTGACATGCCCCGACGCTTAGCGGTTCGAGGGTTGCTGATCCTCACAGCACTATTCTCGATGTCGTGCAATGACCCTGCACGCCCAAGAAAACGCATAGGAAAGTCGACGAATCCTGCTGCCCTCTGCGCGTGTAAGCCGACTCACATCACAAAAGATGACTGGCGCATAGAGTTCAAGAATGGGTCCCTGCCATCGATGGAGCCTGCGGAAAGCAGTGTCGAAACAATACTCCACTGGCCGGAAGGACTCGAGCCCGGCCCGCGTAGCGCACGGACCGGAAAGGAACTTGTTCTCTATCGGATTCCCAGAGCTTATCTGCAAACAGTTTTCTTTCGCAGCAGTGACTGCGATTTGCATTTGGAAATCTCCGAAACTCCAAACAAGAGCGCACCTCGCATGATCGTCGAGACTCCGGGCACGATGGAATATTGCGAGCCAAGAGCCTCTCTCTTTGTCGATCTAAAGCGAAGAGGAATTACAGTGACTGATGTGAATCAGGAGCTGTCACAGCCTGGCCAAGTGGAGGTCGTCGGAGTCGCTTTTAGAGATCAGGCGCATCCCGTCTGGTTCGCTCGAGGCAGCGAGAGGGTCACCACACTCTGGGAGCTGCACCCGGCTGTCGTTAAGACTCTACCTTGACGCAATAAGCTATTGGGCTTCTGTCATCAAGACGCCTGGCCGATCACGTCAGAGGAGTGCTCAAAGGTAATCACTCACTGGATTTCAGAGTGTAAGCCAAGGGGCTAACCTGTTTCGGATGCTGGAACAGAGGTCTTGGTTTTGTGGAAGCTAGGATCGTGAGATCGCGACTATCAGGGTGTATTTCGACCATTCTGGCCTGACCTCTCGGAACTGCTCTGGATGCATCCAACCTCCCGCCACTCTGAATTTTCGAGTGAAGGAGACCCTTGGTATGAATTCGGCAGTGAAGAAGATCTTGTCGGTTTTGGGCGCCCTCATCCTGGTGAGCGCCATTGCTCTGGCGCAGACAGACGCGTCCACTGGCAACTCCAGCAAGTCAAAGAAGAAGCACACAGCGCAGGCAAGTAGCAGCACTGCACAAAATAGTTCAACGTCCTATACCAGTCCAAGCAACAGCTCATCCACACCGACATCGACGGATACCGCAAGTCAGTCCAGCAGTGCTCTGCCGCAGAGCGATTCAACCGCGGCATCCTCGGCGAATTCTTCCATGGTGAAGGCCGGGAACAGCGGATTTGATGATACGTCATCCCAAAATGGAACTAATGCTGCCTCCGCTACTCAGTCAAGCCAGTCGTCCCAAACTCCAACTACTTACGGAAGCGGCACTTCGAGCCAGAGCTCAGTTGCCCCGATGGGCTCGCAGTCGTCCTCCTCAAATGCCATCAGCAACGGTCCAGTCGCAGAGACGGTTAGTGATTCCAGTGCAATGATTGGGTGGTCGACTAGCAGTGCTGCCAGCAACACCGGAGTAAAGTACGGAATAAACCGCGTCAATCTTTCCCAAACGGCGCAGGGCAGTGATGGCAGCGATGGCAAGAATCACCACGCCAAACTGGATGGACTCTCGCCCAGCACTCGCTACTATTTTCAGGTGACGGAGAACGGTCAGCCAGTCGGTGGGGTGGGAACTTTCCGAACGACCGCCGTGGGCGAACAACCAGTACAGAGCAAAGCGGTCATTCCGCAGAAGTAGATAAAGATGGCTGTACTAAAACTAAAAGCCTCGCTTTTGTAAGCGAGGCTTTTGTTGAAGTCCCGGCAGCCCTCCCCCAAGTTCTGCCTGAACAGCAGAATGGACTTTATGCGTTTTTTCGATCTATTACACGCGGGGCTTTGCCCAATTACCCAACTAAGGTTTGTACTTAGATTCCTACAACGGTCTTGCGCCCAGGGCGTACGCGTTCAAGCGCATGAACCAGCCTGCCTCGGCCGAATACCACGTCCAGGGAAATCCGTTTTTTACGTATTTGGTCTCGATCGACTGAATGTACGTCGCAACGCGGGTGGTGTCACCCATGATGATGGCTGCGTCTCCCACCAGAATCCACGGAAAGGGATCCTGAGCGTTGTACGACAGCGACGGCCAGCCCGGCCAAGCATTGTTCACACTCGTATAGGCTTGCTGAGAACGCGAATCCGCTGCTGCGATTACTCCTTCCAAGACGGGGAAGAGCTGGCTCGTGGCGTCCGGATACCACTTTCCCATGTTGGGAGCCACCAGGTTGCCGGCATTGTCTTTATACATTGCCCATGCGCCATTGCTCCACAGGCTCTCAATACCTTGAAGCATGTGATCGGCAGCTGCATTGTAGTAAGTGGCTTTATTCGCATCGCCGAGCGCATTTTGGAATATCGCGGCAAGGTCACGCAGTCCGCGATAAGCCTCGCAGTTGTCCATTAAGTACTTGATCTGGTAGTCAGGCTTGGCCCAAGTGAGGCCATCATTCTGCTGGGTCTGGATCAAGACTCCCCCAATGGAATCCAACTGCGACGCGATGCTCTTTACGTAATTTTGAGCAGCAGCATCGCCCGTCTGGTAAAAAGTCCAGGCGAGCGTAAGGAAAGTGGCGGCATACGAGTCGGTCGAGTCGGCGTACACCCTTGAGGTCTCGACTCCATTGTTGTAGTCGTAATCATAAGTTGTGCCGTAGAGTCCCCATTTGTCTGGCCAGTTTAAGTGATTGATATACCACTGCATCCACCGCTGGACTGTCCCGTAGCCGGCAGGATCATGCGTCAGGCCAATCGCGGCCAGATTGCTGTAGTACGGGTTGATCTGCGACGCCCCATAAAGGATTGCTCCGCTCGCAGCGACGGAACTTGATCTCATCCATTGACCCGTGGCACTTAAGTTTGCCCGAAATGAAGAGTCCGGGGTCGGACTCGGAGCGGGGGTTGGAGTCGGCATGGGGGTTGGAGTCGGCGTGGGGGTTGGGGTTGGAGTCGGAGTGGGAGTGGGAGTCGCCGAAGGAGTTGAACCGCTTCCCGAACCCACGGACGTGGAAGGTATTGTGGATACCAGCGATGACTTCATGCCAGCACCGCCTCCGCAGCCTGCAATTCCTAACATCCCGAATAAAATCGCGAAGAACCAGCCTTCCGCCTTGCGAGAAAACCGCAAATGAGCCTCCAAGTCGGGGTTCCGACGTGAGGCTCAGATTACGTTCTGCTTAGGTTAATTTTGATCGACCGAAGCCCTTACACTAGGCCTCAATACCTACGTAGATCGTTGAAAACTAAAGCGCAACACAGATTAAGGCACGGAACACCTAGGCATGGCCTGACGCTTAAGGAGTCCCAAAATGCCGGCAGAGTTGCACGCCGAAAATGACAGGTATATCCGGAAGTAACAGCCCTCAAATTACCTATGAAACCTCGACGGGTAGTCGCGATTGAGGCCTAATAGAGAGGCTCGCTTGAAAAAAATCCCGTCCCGGAGTCAAGCTGGATGTCCTTGGGCCCATCCCTCGCGCAGATGCGCAGAGACAATCGCGTAACCGTTGTCCTTCCTGTGAAGATCTCGCCGCACGATGAGCCTACAAAGGTTCGGGCCGCATGTACTTGCGAAGTCTCTGGACGAGGTGCCAAGCTCATGAAGATCGACGGGGTCAGCGAGGGCGACATTCTCTGGATCGCACGCCATACACGGCGCGCGAAATTCAAGGTGGTTTGGATCGGCAAATCAGGATCTGAACAGGACGGCCAGATCGGCGTCGAAAGCCTCGAGCCCGAAAAGTTCATCTGGGATGATGATCTTCGCGGCAAGCTCGCCTAAACAGAAGTCATTCACATCTGATCACCTCCGGCTCCGCATCCCGGGTCTGTCGATTCGTCCGGTTGGGTAGAATGATCTGCGCTCCAAGCCGCCATGACTGAGTACCAACAACACCTCGACAGCTACACTGAGGGCAACGATCCCCTCGCTATGCAGGAGCAAGCGCCGATCATTCTGATGAATCTAATTAAAGGCGCAGCAGACACCGAGCTGCGCGCGCGTCCGGCTCCGGGAAAATGGTCAATAGGAGAAATCCTCGTGCACCTCGCCGACGATGAAATCGCGACCGCCTGGCGCTACCGCCAGATGATCGAGCACTGCGGTTGTGATCTCGCCTCATTCGATCAGGATCAGTGGGCCCGACTTGGGGACTACGCATCGTGGAATCCCAGTGAGGCGCTTGAATTATTCCGACTACTGCGTGCTGCCAACTTACGCATGCTGGCGAAGCTCAACTCGGAAGACTGGCAAAAGTATGGAATCCACGCCGAGCGGGGCAAGATCACTGTTGCCGATCTCGCGCGACACATGGCTGGCCACGACATTAATCATATCGATCAGGTGCGGCGCATTCTAGGTCGCGCCGAGGCAGCGGCTTCTTAATCGCCAACGCAAGCAAGGTTTAGCTTCAGGTACCAAAGGTCGATGTCATCAACTTCCCTTTAGGAATCGTTCCCCGGCAGTAACCTTCTTTCCCGCAGATTCCTGCCCTATCATTCCACTACCTGGAATGACTTCATGAAGAAACTCAAAGTCCTGGTCTCGCTGGTTAACAACGAGAACGAATATCAACGCGAGCAAGCCCGCGCGGTGACACAAATGGCGGAGCGCCTGAGCATTGAAGGAACTATCATTTTCGCTGACGGCGACGCCATCAACCAAAGCCAGCAACTGCTCGACGCGATTCAATCCCCGCCTGAAGCGCGACCTGACGCGATCATCTGCCATCCTGTGGCACAGCACAGGACTATCTCAAGTCGCGCGTACAGCAGTGTCACATGGAATTGAGTGGGCTGTCGTCAACAGGGACGTCGATTACCTGACGGAGCTGCGCGTGAATGGGAAAGTCCCAACCTTCTGCATCACCATCGATCAGGAGGGAAGTCGGCGCATCCAGGCTCGCCAAATCGCCAGTCTTCTGCCTCAAGGCGGAATGATTCTCTATATCCAAGGGTCGTCGGGAGCTTTCTCGGCAGAACAGCGGACGATTGGCATAGAACGCGCGAGGCCGGCAAACGTTCAGCTACGAATGTTGCGTGGACGCTTCACCGAAGAAAGCGGATATCACGCTGTAAAGTTATGACTGCGGCTAGCAACGTCAAAGCAGACGCATCTTGATCTCGTCTGCTCGCAGAACGACGATATGGCGCTCGGCGCAAAGAAGGCGTTCGCAGAAGAAGGCGGAAGATGGGCTCATCTTGCCTTCATAGGTTGCGATGCCAGTGGCAACGCCGGCCAAGAGCGAGTGAGGAGAGGAATTCTAATCGCGTCAATTGCGCTTCCTGTAACGACCGAACTTGCGCTCGACAGGTTTGTGCGTGCCTACGAAACGAGAGTCTCCCCGCAAGAAGTTACGGTGTTAAAACCCGAATCGTTTCCGCCAGAAAAGCAGCTCCTGGCTTTGTCGCCTGCCAAAGAATTTGCGGCGAGATCGATCTAATCGCGATTCCCAGCAGTTGCCCTGCCAATGGCTCCGACCGGCTCACAGGATTCTCGAGAGAACAAGTTACCGGCGTGTACGAGCGTAATGTTGCTTGCCAGCGGCATTGCTGAGAACCTGACTAATACCTACCCAAGTGCGTCTGGTCAAGGACTCTATGAAATCTCTGGCGGTGCTACTTTTTTTGTGTGCTTCTGGCGTTGCTCAGAATGCAATCACGTCGCCCGCCTGTCCGGTAGTAGTCTCCGTGGCCGGCACCGACGTTCGATTGCAGAGCGGCGATCACATCGTTCTCTGGTTCACGAATCAATCAAGCAAGATCGTCTCTGGAACTCAGTTCCGGCTGTTCGTGCTGGATAGCGCCGGAGCCAAGTACCGAGCCGCCGATATCTACTACTCCGCCTGGGAAACCACACCCGGTTCTGGCGGGCTCGTAGTTAAGCCGACAAAGGATCAGGAGAAGTACTTTGGTTCGAGGTGGCGAAACATGCGCGGAGTAGAAGTCCAGGTAAGCCGAGTGCTCTTTTCCGACGGCACGCAATGGCAGTCCGCCGGCAACGCATGCGATCGTGTCTTCATGAACGCCAATTTCGTACACGACATGAGGCGATGGAACAAGGAAGTACGCGCAGACTGGAATCGAATACATCCCGACGATGCAGTGCCATCCAGCTCCCTAGCTTCATGGCTAGATCCCAAAAATGACGGCTGGCGATAAGAAAGAGAGCTAAGTAGGGAAGTAAAGGACCGCCGCATTTCCTGCGCGATTTTTTCTTTGCAGCTCTACGATGGCTTCGGCGCAGCCTGTGCAGCAGTCTTGTCGCCCATCTCCCGACTGAGCCGCGCAAGTTCAGCCTTCTGCCGATCCTTCAGGAGCACGAATTCGAAGCCGTGATAAAAGGCGCGGCTGTACCGCACCGCGGCGTACACCTTGAGTGACGGCGAGAGCTCCATCTGTACCACCTCGCCGGAGCGCAACTGCTCCGACATCTGTGCTCCCATGCCGCCTTCTCCAAACTGCTGCCAACGGCCGCGAATACCGACCCTCATCTCTTCGTAAAGCCGATATGCGGTGAGAGGCTTGTCGAGGGGATAGCGGGGATATCGTCGCTTCATTTCATGCATACGGAGCACGCTCCACGCTCATAAAATTTTGTCACGCAAATACCAGGCAGCGGCAGCCATAAGCCCAGTTAACGCCGCCCATGCCCACGCCTGAAGACGGGAGTTCGAGTCGGCAAATCCTCCGTTCGCACGCTGCATTCCAGGAAAGTTTGCGCCGAACGCACCTACTGCAGATTCCCGGCACAGACCTGAAATCACCACTGGCCCGACGGCCCAGTTCCAAATCACGCAAGCCGCGATTTCATCTCGCGAAGGATAGGAAATGCGAACCTTCTGTCCGACCAGCAGATCCCTCCGCCAATGCCGGATCGCAAATCCCCCATCACTAGCGTTCACGAGAACGGCTTGGAATTCGCCGCCTCCGTCCTGTTGCTCAACCCGAACGGTTACTCCCGCCGGCTGATTCAGCCGGGGGTCCCGGCGCCGATCCACTTGCTCAGCGGCAATTTGTTGCAGTTCTTCTGGATTCACCATGGCCGACGACACTACCAACGTAGAGCACTTATCGCAGGGAAGCAACGAACGAAAGTGTAAGAACCGACAGGGGCGGCTATCCTGAAGAAAACGTGACTCTTACGTGCATGACTATCCCGACGACTGGGTGTATGTGAGAGCCGTCTGAAGGCGGCATCAGAATCGGAGCAAGCCTGGCCCAAGACCGCTGTCAAGAGTGTTGCTGATGGAGGCGGGACCAAATGGTGTTTTTTGAAGCCGTCATCTGAGTCGGCATCTTTAAAGCCTCTCATCCTGAGGCCTTCTTCTGCAAAACCACGGTGGCGGGACCTGAGTGAACATTGGGGACGTCAGACTCTTTTTCCCCGACGGCCGAAGGCAGAAGTCGACGCCATCGTGGCCTCACAATAAAAACTGAAAATTCCAAGGCGGAGCATCGGGCCTCAGAATGACAATCTTTAGAGTCTTAGACCCCCGATGACACTCTTAAATAACCAAAGCTCAGAGTCGCCAAATCCGGGGGCTCCCAGGATGTCTCCTTTGGTACCTTGGTTAAATGGCGACCAGCTCCAGAATGGAATAGGGCCCATAGTTTCTACCACCCGCTTTAATCGAAGGAAACATTTTGCAGCCAATTCGGCATACTCTTCTTCAGTCCGCTCCTTGCCGCCAGGAAGAACCATCATTGCTATGTCGAGCTCCTTGGAGAGGTGTGGTCCTGGCGTGGACGGAACCACAGTTTCGATGAGCAGCACCCTGGCGTGCGGCGGCATATCGCGACGAATCGCGGACAGGATTTTGATGGAGTCCGCATCGCGCCAGTCGTGGATGATATTCATCAGCAAGTAGGCATCAGCCCTAGGCATGCAGTCGGAGAAAAAATCGCCGCTGACCACTTCCAGCTTCTCGCCTCTTTCCGGCACTACCTCCGCCACAACGTGCGGCTGATCGAAAAGAATTCCCTGAGTCGTCGGCGAGGTCCTGAGAATGGCACGCAGCAGGTGTCCGCGTCCGCCGGCGATGTCGCTAATAGTCGCGAATTGGGAGAAATCGTACACCGGCAAGATCGCCGCAATGTCGCGGTGTGATTTCGAGCTCATCGCCGCGTCGAAAATGTGACATTCCTCTGAATGCTCCGCGAGATAGGTGAATACACCGCCTGCGTGCCGTTTTGCGAATGCGGATTCGCCGGTGCGCAACGAATGTTCCAGTTCTTCGAACGCGCTCCAGAAGACCGGCAAACCCAGCATGCGCACATAGTCACGCAGAGAGGCAGGATGGTCCGACCGCAGGAAGCGTGATGCCTCATTGTGATGCCAGGCATTGTCTTTCCATTCGAAGATCCCGACTGAGGCCAGCAGACGCAGCACTCGATGCAGCGCATCCGGGCGGATTCCGCTGGCTTTCGCCAGAGATTCAGTGGATTGCGGCAAGTCGCCGATGTGATCAGCCACTCCCAATTCGGCAACCACGTGCACGCACCGCGATGTCCAGTATGCGGTGGTGAGCTGCATTACTTGGATGTTGGCGAAGCTCTGGGACGCCGCGGGCATGGATGGGACGGTGCTGGCGGTCATGGGAATCTCCTGACAGAACAGCGAATTCCAAATCCTCATTCGCTTGTCTTTTGTGGTGAGCAGTTCTGGCAACATTCTACGCGGGAAACGCTGTCCCGCAACCGTGCCACGCCCAGTGCCGTTTGGCTCAATGAACGCTGAGCATAGAGTCATGAGAACCAAGAGTGTCGTCGTGCAGGCGAGAGAACAAACCAGTCCGCCTTCACTGCAACCGGCACCCGAGTTGGCATGACCAATACAAGACTCTTCCGCTCTCAACTCGCGATGGCTGGACTCTCCAATGAAACACCAGGTGACCATAGTCACTTGAAAGCAGACTGTCGGCTCAGTACAGTTCTACAGCCACGCAGACGCTCAATTACCCGCATCGGAGCATGGTTGTGCAACCTGCAAATGAACTGCTCGACCTCAGTCTGGTCCATCGCTTCTATGTGGCAATATTGGAAAGCAGCCTGGGCTATCTAGTCCCTGTTCCACAGGGAGTCGTTCAAGCGCAATCCAAAAGTGATGAAAACGACGTGCTCTCCACCTCTCTTCGGTGGCTCGGCATGCTGGATTTAGCCGTCTCTCCTTCCATGCTCCGCGATCAGCTTCATGCAACCCAGCATTGTGATAGCGCCGAGGCTTTATTGCGTTATTTTGTCAGGAAATGCTCGCTGAACGATCTTGACCGAGACAAAGCAGATTGTGTGCTGGGCTTTCTGTGTCGGCGGCCGGAGGCGGGATTGTCTGATGTACTCAAGAAACTGCCCGTTCGCCCCGATTACCTCGGCCATGCGACCCACGCATTCGGGACTGAGATTGATCGCGTATTGGCAGGGATGCAGCCGGGCGAGCTGCCTGCCGAGCACGCGCAATTGATGCGGGAATACGAGTTTTTTTTGCAAGAGCTAATCGACTTGCGCACCTTCGATCAGCTCATGGACAGCGGCATCCTGGGCCGCATACACAACCTGAAGAAATCGTTTGGGACGTCTTTTTATCATCCGGGAGTCCTTACCGTGACTGGAGCCTTTAACGGGATTTTCGGGAAACGATTCGACGATCTTTTCTTTGAAGCGACCAGGCAAATCAAGAGCTTTGCAGAACGCGCACAGCAAGAGGGCACGAGTATCATGAGCCGAGTGGACGGAGAGGTCAGGGTCAAACACCTCACCGAACTGCAAGATGAGCAGATTCTCGGTAAGGAATATGGTCGGGCTCGCGAGGATTTCGAGAGGGTCTCAACCTTCAAGAAAGCTGTGGATAAACGCAGCGCCACTCTGCCGACGGCAGTTCGCTCAAGTGTTGTTCCCGAAACATCTGCCGCATCAATGTCCGCAAGTTCCAAACGCGATGTCGGTGATCGATCTATTGAAGCAGTAACGGGGGCTTTCACATCCGTACAGGCGAGTGAAGAGGAATCCAAGTTCAGGCAAACATGCGAGCAAATCCGTATTTTCGTACAGGCCGCTGATCCCAAAGTCTGCTTTACCGTACCGCTTCCAAAGATGAACGTTTCTTTAAGTGCCCCGGAAGCCGATGCTTTTCGCAGTGCATATGGCTATGAGAAGAGTTTTCGTGCGAGCTACGCGGATGCCCTAGTGAGTCTGGTTACAGCGAAAGTACGAATCTGCACTGAGTTGCTGGAGTTCAAGCACAGGAGAGGCTCGGCATATGCCTGGAAGCCGCATGCCGACTCGCTGATGTACCTCATGAAGATGTTCGAGCGATTGCAGCATCAAGCTAAAGAAATCATTGCCGCAGCCCAGCTCCGTGGATTGACCGATAAAGCGGATGTAGTTAACACAACCCTCGCTAAGGTGCATTCTGAACTTCAGGTCGCAACCAAGAGCTTGCAAACTTTGGATGCCGTCCGCGCGTGAGATGGAGCGGAACTTGCCAACGTATCTTGTGCGTATTCCTCGCCGTGGACTGGCTTGGACTTATCCTCCACCTGCTTCGTAATGCTTTTTTGGGAATTTATTAAATCCGCGATCGCAGAGGCCTTTCGCCAAGATCTGCTCCGAGCCATCAGGGCAGACACAAGCTGTTCCCATCTCGGCCAATCGCCAGCCGGCGATCGCGGGTCGGCTACATCGAACAGCAAACGTGAGCGCGTATGTCGCGAGCTGGCTGGCCGCCATGGTTAACCGCAGTTGGCGGCATTGCCTCAGCCGTCTGCTAGAATGCGTGCCGTGAAACGACGAACATTGCTCCAGGCGCTTCCTGCGGCGGCACTTCTTCCCGGATCGCTTTGGGCCACTTCGCAACAAGACAACACGAATCCGAAGCAAGCGTCGACCATGGTTTACGAACTCCGGGTCTATCACGCGACCCCTGGAAAATTGGGAGAATTGCTGGCGCGCTTCCGCGATCACACGATCAAGCTTTTTGACCGGCATGGAATCAAGAGTGTCGCTTACTGGACACCTGTAGATGAGCCATTGAAAGGCAATACCCTGGTCTACATCCTGCAACATCCCAGCCGCGAAGAGGCAGCCGCCAACTGGAAATCCTTCCAGGAGGATGCGGAGTGGAAGAGTGTTAAGGAAAAATCCGAAGTGAACGGCAAACTGACCGAAAAAATTGATTCCACCTTTCTCGCCCTGACCGACTTCTCCCCGCTTTTGCGCTAAATGGTCACGGGGCTGCCTGCTTGTTGCTAGATAGTGCTCTTGGCTGATTGGCGCAGAGGCAATGACCAATTCCCTGCACCCGTGATGAGGAGAAAAATCAAACCAAGCACCATGCGCGAGCATGGGATTCTGAACCGCGTGCTGCTGGCCTATGACGAAATCATTCGGGCGCATTCGTTCCAGGCAGGATTTCCCTCCACAAGCCGTCACCGATGGCGCGACCATCATCCGGAAGTTCATTGAGGAGTACCACGAGAAGGTTGAGGAGGACCATCTCTTCCCACGCTTCCGCAAGGCTGGCAAGCTCGTGTCTCTGGTGGATACACTTCTGAAACAGCACCAGGCCGGCCGACGAATCACTGAGCGCGTACTTGTCACAGCCCTGGTTTCGAATTGCTCGCCCATCGCGTCGTACTCGTGCGGCGAGACGATCTTGTGCAGCTCGGGAAAAAGGACCGTGTCCTCACGCGCCTCGTGCGGCGCATACATGCGGTTGAAAGCTTCCAGGTCGGTGAGGCGATTGCGGTCGTCCTGCGTCTTCAGGTCCTCGTTGGTTGAAACCTCTTCCTCTTCGTCCTTCTTTTGCTCAGCCAGCAGCGAGGTTGCACTGCCTAGCACTCCGATGCTTCCCAGAAGAGGAAGCGCTCGAACAAACTCCCGGCGTGTCTGGTCGGCACAAGATTTCGTAATCGCGCATTGCGTCCTCCAACGAAAAATTATGCCAATTGCTCCTGACGGTCTATTGTCCCACCTGATACCTGAGCACAGACAAATTGGAAAGATAGGCGTATCTCGCATTTCGTGTCCCCAATCTGCGATTGGTGTGCTGGAGCACTGCGTATTGAAACGCCCACTGCGACTTCCTTCGGAGTCAGGTACTCTTGAGTCCGTTTTTGCTTAATGTCTGGGATTGGTGCCACGATGGGAATAAGGTTGCTATCGATTCTGCTGCTTGCATTTTTCATTTCACACGAAGCAGTCAGCATTCAGTCAGCAGTCAGCGACACCAAAGAGAAAACTTTGCCATCGTTGGTTGGAATCGCGCACGTCGCGTTTCGAGTGAGCGATGTTGCGAAATCGCGCGCGTTCTATCAGAAGCTGGGATTCGAGCAGTCGTTCGAGTTCAATGATCTGGGCAACCCGCCCGTTTCCTACATAAAAGTGAACGACCATCAATTCATTGAGCTCTATCAGCGCAAAGATGATTCACAGCCGATTGGATTAATGCACCTCTGTTATGAAACCAACGACATTGAGGCGTTGCAGAAGGAATATGTCGAACGAGGGGTCAAGGCACCGGAACCCAAGAAAGCACGCGCCGGCAACATGCTCTTCATCATTCATGATCCAGCAGATCAGGTGCTGGAGTTCACTCAGTACATGCCAGGATCCCTTCATTATCAGGATCGTGGGAAACATCTCGGCGCAGCTCAAGGAATCATGCATATCGAGAGTGTCCTGGTCGGAGTCCAGGATCTCGCGAAATCGCGCGCTCTCTATGCGACCAAGCTGGGTTTCGAGGACTCAGGTGGACAAGGCGTGATAACTCTGCGACTGCCAGGGAGCTCCGGTCAACAGATAGGACTGGAATCAAATAATCCACTTCCGATGCCTCGGATTGCTTTTTCCGTAACAAATGCCGGACGCATTGTGAATGATCTGCGTCAGCGCGGAGTAGTCTTTGACCAGGAATCTAGCGTCTCCGATCCAGATGGTGCCATCGTGATGTTTACGGAAAGAAAAGAACAGAAGAACGCGAGGCATTAGTGCACCACGTCGTCAGGAGATCGGCGTAGAGATTGGTGCTGCTTGGGTTCATCCGCCTTCTGCTGCTGAGTTGCCGGAATGCAATTCGGCGAATGCCAGTCCGGCTCGCGAGCAACTTCCTTCTTGTAAGTTCCCTACCAGAGTCGTTCTTGCTCATTGAGCGGACATTCTTAAGAATGGCTCGCGAACGAGAAGGCGGTTTCAGCATGCGAAAAATCGTGTGATTTGAACCCAATACTTGCGGACCACATCCTCAGTCCTAAGATGACCGCCACTTGCGAGCAATTTAAGCTTGATCCCCGAGCGCAAGGCAAAACGCTCTACCGATCTCCACGGAATGTACGGATCGTCCTTGGCGTGGAAGATCATGATCTTGAAAGGCGTGAGTTCGTGAATATGATGCGTTGGATTGAAGAATCTGCCGTTTCCTAATTTGGCCCAGTTCTTCTCCGAAAGGCGATAGCCATTGCCAAATGCGTCGCGAATGTATGCCGCATAGCTTGGATTCGATGTTTCTTTCTTTTGCTCCTGAGGGAGGATGTTCCAGTTGACAACAGGACAGTTCGCAATCACCTTGCTCACGCGCGGCTCAAGGGATGCAAGGATTGCGGCGGTTCCACCGAAGCTTCCGCCGATGACGTAAATCTCTTGTGGTGAAAGTGCGAAGGTCTTGCCAAAGGCGGCTTCACGAATTTTCTTGGGCAGTTCGTTAATGATGTCGCTCACATCTTTGTCTGGAGAATTTTCAAGAAAGCGGCCGCCGCTCTCCCAAGCTCCTCGCCAGCGCGGATAGATTACCCAGTACCCTTTTTGGGAAAGAAATTGCGCGAGTGCTTGTTTTCGCGGAACCGAAGGCATTCCGTCGCAGAGGATGATTAGCTTCTGACGTTTGATATGGCGAGCAGGCGGCAGGAACTCAGCGACGATTTCCTTGCTGAAGGTGGTTCGATACATCTATTCGAAGAGGTATAGGCGGATCCTCGCAGCCATTATTGCGGTGGGGCGTTGTCGATCCTTATCTGCTCATTCAATTCGATCTATTCTCGTCGCCGACCTCGATTGACATGCTCCCCCTCCATGCCCTACCTTCGCCTGTTTGTCCCAATCCAATATGACTCGATCGATTGCAGCATTCCTGCTTGCTTGCGCTCCATTTCTGCTCTCTCAAACCTCCTCTCTCAATGTAAGCGGCGCTCCACAGGCGCGTCAGACGGAACGTCCATTGCAACCAGCTGCTCCTCCGGTCGTATTGGGCGCGGTGAGTGCGTCCCATCAGCTGCCGAATGGTGTCGAAGTAGCCAGCGAAAACGGACGTTTGCAGATCACTGTCCTGCAAGATGACGTGATTCGCGTTCGCGCAACTCGCGGTTCGGAGTTTCCGCAGAAGTATTCTTATGCTGTGCTGCCGGTTCCTGCAGGTGCGCAGGCTGCAACGGCCAAGGCGCAGGTGCGAGAGGCTGCTGATCGGATTGAGCTAACTACGCAAGCTTTGCAGATTCAGGTCGATCGTCGCAATTCAAGCGTTAGCTTTCTCGCGGCAGACGGCACTCTGATCTCACGCGACGCGGCTGGTATCACGTGGCAAGGCGAGGCATTCACCGTCACCAAGTCAATGCCGCAAGACGAGCACTACTTTGGACTAGGCGACAAGGCGGGCCCACTCGATCATCGCAATCAGGCGTTCACGATGTGGAACACCGACGCCTACGCGTGGCAGGAGTCCACCGATCCTCTTTATAAGACCTTGGGATTTCTGCTCGCTGTACGTAAGGGAACGAGCTACGGAATTGTTCTCGACAATACTTACCGGCAGCACTGGGATTTAGGCAAAGCGTCGGCAGACGAGTACTCGTTTGGGGCCGATGGCGGCGAGGTTGACTATTACTTCATTTATGGGCCTCGTCCGAAGCAGGTGGTGAGCACGTTTACCGCGCTGGTGGGTCGTGCACCGCTGCCTCCGCTGTGGAGCCTGGGATTCCAGCAATGCCGATACAGCTACTTTCCCGAAAAGCGCGTGCGCGAGGTGGTGGAGACCTTTAAGCAGAAAAAAATCCCACTCGATGTGATTTATCTCGATATTGATTATCAACGCGAGAATCGCGTCTTCACCGTCGATCAACAGAGATTCCCGAATTTCACAGGGATGATTGCAGAATTTGCAAAACAAGGTGTGCACACGATTGCGATTACGGATCTCCACATCAAGCAGGAGCCGGGATATGCTCCGTACGATTCCGGCAAAGCCATCGATGCTTTTATTAAGAATCCAGACGGAACCGAATACGCCGGCAGAGTCTGGCCGGGCATTAGCGTATTTCCTGATTTCGCGCGCAAGTCTGTCCGCGACTGGTGGGGCGGTCTTTACAAAGACTTTGTGAAGGATGGCGTCGCCGGTTTCTGGAACGATATGAACGAACCTTCCGTCTTCGCTGTTTCAACCAAGACCATACCTGTCGACTCTGTAGATCGCGTGGAAGAGCCTGGACGGCCCGTTCGTGAGACAACACAGCGTGAGATCCACAACCTGCTCGGCATGCTGAATTCGCAGGGAACTTATGAAGGTTTGCTGAAACTTCGTCCAAACGAGCGGCCCTTTGTGCTCACGCGCGCTACTTATATCGGCGGACAGCGGTACGCTGCTACCTGGACCGGGGACAATTCAAGCACCTGGAATCACATGCGCATTTCGGTTCCAATGCTTCAGAATCTGGGGATCAGCGGGTTTCCCATGGTGGGAGCCGATATCGGCGGATACAAAGGAAGTCCGGAAGCCGATCTGCTGACGAAGTGGCTGGAGCTCGGCGCCTTCAATCCGATCGATCGCGATCATACAGAAAAGGGAACTGCCGACCAGGAGCCGTGGGTTCACGGTCCGCAGCACGAAGCCATTCGCAAGCGCTATATAGAAGAGCGGTACCGGCTGCTTCTCTATATATACACAAGTATGGAACAAGCCACGCGCGACGGTATTCCGCTGATGCGTCCGATGTTCCTTGAATATTCCGATCAGGAGCCTCTGATCACAGAAGGTGCCTGGGCAAATAATCAGTACATGTTCGGCCACGATCTACTTGTCGCGCCGGAGCCATACGAATTTCTGCAGGATTTCCGAGTCATGCTGCCAAGCGGGAACCTCTGGTACGACTACTGGACAGGTAAGATGCTTCAGCCGGGCGATCTCACAGTCAAACCGGCGCTCGACATTCTGCATGTCTATGTTCGGGGCGGTGCGATCATCCCGCGCCAGCCTTTGGTTCAGAGCACAACGGAAAAACCGCAAGGTCCACTGGAACTCCGCATCTACCCAGACCGCACCTGCCAGGGGTCGTTATATATGGATGATGGCGTCAGTTTCGATTACACGCAGGGGAAATATCTGCGCGTCGATTACACGTGCGAGGGGTACCAGGACGCTCTGCGCCTGAACATTTCGCCGCAGCAAGGTACGTTCACTCCCTGGTTCAATCAGATTCAGGCGGTCATATACGGCGTGAAGCGCCAGCCTGCCACCATCACTCTGGACGGTAAGGCCGTAAACCCAGCATCGTTTGATGCCTCTGCGCAGACACTCACGTTGCGCTTTCCCAGTTCAGCTCGCGGTGCTGAACTGAGACTGAGTTGCGGAACCACGGAGCAGAAGAGCCAAGTATGTTTCACTATGACGCAGGGTGCTTCTTCGAAGTAATGGCTCTGCGAACGCAGGGCGCGATTCCCTTTCGGAGATAATCGAAAGCGGCAGCCGTTTGTCTCTGTTGCTCTTCCCATACTGCTCTTCGCCTGCGGGAACCGCTAACAAAGCTAGTTCGTACACGTCTTGAGAAACGATGAGAGGTCGAAAATGAGACTACGAATGATTGGCCACATAGGAATTTCAGTTCTGGCTATCATCTTGGGCGCAACCGGGTGGGCACAGGACCAAGGCACCGACAACGGCCGAGAGTTTCACTGGACGGGAAAGCTGTCGCCGGATCAAGTAGTCATGATCAAGAACATCAATGGGGACATCGAGGCTACGGGTTCGGCAAATGGCGATCAGGTAGAGGTAAGCGCCGTAAAGAGCGGCGAGAATGCGCAAGACGTCAAAATTCAAGTAGTCAAGCTTAACGATGGTGTGATGATCTGCGCGCTATATCCTGGATTCTTCAGCTCCGACAACTGCGAGTCGAACTCGCATTTCGGCGGCAGCCACAACAACGCGAAGGTTGACTTCACTATTCACATGCCTCGCAACCTTCGCTTCGTGGGCAAGAATGTGAACGGGGGCGTTCGTGCAGAGTCCATGGGACGATATGTTGAAGGCGATAGCGTAAATGGCAGCATTAACATTTCGACGCTAAGTTGGGCATCGGCCAAGAGTGTCAATGGATCGATTCAAGCGAAGATTGGAAGAGCCGACTGGTCAGGTGATCTGGAATTTAAGACGGTGAACGGAAGCGTCAAGCTGGAGCTGCCCTCGAATCTGAACACGGAGCTGGACTTCAAAAGCGTGAACGGGCGTCTGGAATCCGACTTCCCCCTGACGATGCAGGGCAGCATCGGAAAACATTCGGTCCACGGCACGATTGGCAATGGTGGCGGGCGGTCGTTGGATATCAAGACGGTCAACGGTGGTGGCGAGCTTCGCAAAGAGGCGATTTGAGGCTCCTTTGCAGCCATCAATAGGCGCAGTATTACGCTCCGTTGCCGAGTCTTCCCGCATTGCGAGAACGCTTTTCCCGACACTGGAACGCCGCAGCATATGCTCACACCCTTGGCATCTGGAGAAAGGGATGCTGCTGCCAGCGTGAGGTGCCCGCCAAATTCACTGCTAATTCGCTGATCAGAGGACTAACAGTGAATTAACAGTGAATTTATCAGCGAAAATAACAGCGAATTTCTTCGGCTGCGTGAAACCCGCATAAACACTGGAGATGCCTGCGAGAGCAGTGAATTAACAGTGAAGCAACAGGGAAATCCGCTGCCGGCCTGGTATCGCTCTGCGCCTCCGAGCCATTCCCAACGAGTTCCATTTTCAAGCCTCACTCTTACTCTGCTATCACGAAAACAAGAGTGAGACAAGGTCCAGATTCAAATCAGACCTGCTATCGATCGCTGACGGGACCGAGATTCGTATCATCTCCAGCAATTCTCTGTTTCTGCATCAGCAGCATGCCACTCCGCTGGGCGGCTTCCTGCACCAGGAAGCCCATCTTAGGATGCGTGGACTCCATGTCCACCGGGAGCCCTTGCTTCAGCGGGACGTTGTACTCTGCCGTCTTCCAAATCGAGCTTCCACGCGTGAAGGGGACACACCACGCTGTTACCCGATACGATCCCGTCACTTAGGGGAGAGGCCGACAGGATGCAATATTCGCAAAGCATTCCAGCGATACAAAGGCTAGATAAGCTGCAAGAAAGAGAAATGGTGGGCGCTATAGGATTCGAACCTATGACTTCCACCGTGTGAAGATGGCACTCTACCGCTGAGTTAAGCGCCCGAAAGATCGCGGTAGGATCAGGATAAAGGCGGCGATAGGCGATAGGCAATAGGCGAAGGGAACAGTACCGGCTGGGGTAGCCGTTGGGTGAATGAGAGAAATATCAGATCCCTCGGCACGCCCGAGACAGTATGTCAGATGGCTGCGAAGCTGAATAGCGAGGGCAGGATGAACACGATCATCACCACGAAGCAGGATGAACACGATCATCACCAAGAAAAGGACAAAGATCACTAGCAAGAAGACAAAGATCACTAGCAAGAAAATGACAGAACTGACACGGTGTGGTTGGGCTAAGAGTGAGTTGATGATTCGGTATCACGACTTGGAATGGGGTGTGCCTTTGCACGATGACGCTCGCTTGTTTGAGTTTTTGTGTCTGGAGGGAGCACAAGCGGGCCTCAGTTGGGAGACCATTCTGAGGAAGCGGGAGAACTATCTTCGGGCCTTTGAGGGGTTTCGACCGGAAACAGTGGCGCGGTACACGGCGAAGAAAGTCACAGCGCTGATGGCCGATTCGGGAATTGTGCGTAATCGCATGAAGATTGCTTCGGTCATTCAGAACGCTCAAGTGGTTCTGGCGGTGCAGAAGGAGTTTGGGAGCTTCGATCGATATATCTGGCAGTTTGCGCCGCAGAAGCGCGCTAGAGCGCCGCAGGCTATGGGGGATCTCCCGGCGCGCACGGAGGATTCTGATCGCATGAGTAAAGAGCTGCGCAAGCGTGGGTTTGGGTTTGTGGGTTCTACGATCTGCTACGCGTTCATGCAAGCTGTGGGGATTGTGAATGATCACAGCGCGAGATGCTTTCGTCGAAAGCAACTCTGAAGGCGACCGGGTGAGATCAGAAGTGGCGACGGCAGCTGCTGGGCGCTCAACGCACACGCCTCAGCCGTCTGGATTCACCCGCAGCTACCGCCGGCGGGCGGTACTGCGGCCGGGTTCACAAAGCGTTACAATTAGCTGCCCTCGCGTCGGGGATATGCGTCTAATTTGGCTGAGCCTCGCTGAGGTGCTCTCTTACCATGCCGTTTTCGGACGAGCCAATCCGTCCTAAGTCACGTGAATCCAGTGGTTTACCTTCCTCTGATCCAACGCAACTTTCGTCGCCTGAAAGGGTTAAAAGGGGTGTGGGTACGATAGCTCTCAATCCGGAGGGGTATCGAGGCGTTGCCGGCACCGTTTCTGGCTCGAATGGTGGGCCAAGTCATGTTGCTACGGGGGCTGCTTCTCGTCCACTGAGCGAGATGTCGGACGCTGAAGTCATGCTGCTCGCCGGGACTGGCGACGACTCGGCATTTGGATATCTGGTAGAGAAGTTTCGTCGTCCGATCATTAGTTTTATGTATCGGATGACGCACAATCAAGCGATCGCCGAGGAGTTGGCGCAGGAAGTCTTCCTGAGGGTGTATCGGTCGCGCAGCTCGTATCAAGCTGAGGCGAAGTTCAGTACCTGGCTGTACCGGATCGCGACGAACCTGGCGGTGAATCATGCTCGGGATACGCGGTCTGAGCGTACGGCCCCGACAGTGAACTTGGACGAGCCTGATCTTGAAACGGGAACTACACCGGACGTGGCGGACGCCAAGCCGACGATTGAGGCGGACATCCTTCGCGAAGAACGCATGGCGGCGATCCGCAAGCATGTGATGGCATTGCCGGAGCGGCAGCGGGTGGCCGTCCTGATGCATAAGTACCAGGGACTCGATTACAAGGAGATCGGCAAAGTTCTGAAGTTGAGCGAGTCGGCGACGAAGTCGCTGCTGTTCCGCGCTTATGAGACGCTGCGCGAGCGGTTGAAAGAGTTTGTGTAAATGTTTTACTTCCGGGAAAGGCTGCAATCATGTTGTGCACAGAGTTAAAAGACGAAATCTTCGAGGCTGCGCTTTCAGGGGCGGCTCCGGGTGAGAGCGTAAAGGCGCACATGTCCGCATGTGCCGCCTGTGAACGTGAATTTGAGAGCCTGCGTTCCACTATGAATGTGCTCGATACGTGGACAGCGCCTGAGCCGTCGCCATACTTTGACGTGCGGCTCCAGGCACGTCTCCGCGAGCTGAAGCAGCAACCGCAGGGACTCATTGCGCAATGGCTGGAGAAGGTTGGTGTTCATCATCTGAGCTGGAAGCCGGTTGCGGCTAGCGTCTTTGCGCTGGTGATGGCGGTGGGCGTGTATGTCGAATTCCCCGGTTTGGGCGGTCGAAAACATCCAGTTGTGCAGGCGGCTTGCCCGGTTGTAGATTTGCAGGCGCTTGATAAGAATCAGCAGATTCTGAGCGAGCTTCAGGACCTGGATGAGGATAGCTCGAACGACAACTCGCAGGCTCCGATCAGCGAGTAAGAACATCGGGCAGAAGAATACAGACGGAATTCCAAAATGAAATTTCTGCGCCAATCCGCTACAGTCGTGTTGCTGGCTGGCGCTCTTTGCCTGCCGGGGATCGCGGCGCCGCAGAAATCAAATCAGAATCGCGCTCGCAATGAGCATGATCGGGAGCGCATGCCTGCGGGCCGAGTTCAGAATAATGCTCCCAGACCGGGAAAGTGGCTCAGCGAGCATTTGAATCTCTCGCCGGAGCAGCGGCAGAAGGAACTATCGAACGATCCGGAATTCAAGCAGCTCAATCCGCAACAGCAGCAGCACCTGCAGCAAAGGCTGAATCAGTTCAATAACCTGCCTCCTGAGCAGCAGAAGCGCACCGTAAAACGCATGCAGATCTTTGAGGCTTTACCGCAGGAGCGTCAGGATCTGCTGCGGAATTCGCTGCAGCAATTGCGACAGCTTCCCGACGATCGTCGTCGCACGGTGCGGCGCGCATGGCTTGGGCTGCGGCAGATGCCACCTGATCAGCAGGAGCAGACGATGAACTCCGATCGCTTCCGCTCGACGTTCAACGATCAGGAGCGTGCAACCCTCAAGGGATTACTCGATTCAGGATTCAATCCCGAAGACAGCAACGCGGGCGGGCCGAGGTAAAGGGCAGCAAAAAGGCAGCGATTAGCGTAAAGGCAGCAATTAGCGATTAGCAATTAGCAATAAGCTAAGAACAAAAGCAAACGCCGGGTGACATAGCCCCGGCGTTTTTGTTTTTGCTAATCGCTAATTGCTAATTGCTGCCTTTACGCTGCCTTTACCGCAGCAGGTTCCTCGCTACAAACAGCGCATTGGCGGGACGTTCCGCAAGACGTCGCATGAAGTATGGGTACCACTCCGTTCCGAATGGGATGTAGACGCGCATGCGCCAGCCCTGCTTGACCAGCTCACGTTGTAAATCGCGACGTATTCCATAAAGCATCTGGAATTCGAACGCTGTCGCGGGGACTGTCTCTGCTTGCGCGAAGGCGATCGTCGCCTTGATCATTTTTTCATCGTGCGTGGCAATGCCCTGATAGATCCCACTCTTCAACAGCAGTTTCATGAGTTTGACGTAATTCGCGTCGACGTCAGACTTTTCGGGGAAGGCAATCTCCGGGGGCTCCTTGTAGGCGCCTTTGCAGAGTCGAATCCGAATACCCTGCGAGATCAGGCTCTGAACGTCGGATTCGCTGCGACGAAGATAAGCCTGGATCACAGCTCCCAGGGCTCCGCGATTTCCATTTTGGGCATGAATCTGCTGGACTAAATCCAGTGTGCGCTGCGTGTAGGGAGACCCCTCCATGTCTACACGAACAAAATTGCGCTTCTCACGCGCATGTTGTACCAGGCGCTGCACGATGCCAACGGCAAGCTGCCGATCGACATCGAAGCCCATGTGTGTGAGCTTCAGACTGACATTTGCATTGAGCCGTCGTTCGTCAATGCGGTCGAGCAGTTCGTGATAAAGCTGCGCGCTTTGTCGAGCCTCATCCGGATTGGTGACGTTCTCGCCGAGGTTATCGAGGCTCACGCTCATGCCGTGAGCATTTGTCTCCTGCGTGGCTTTTAACGCTTCTTCGATCGTCGTACCGGCTACAAAACGTCCGGAAACGCGGTGCCCAATCGAAGAACTTTCCGCCCAATGCCGCAGGGAACGATTTTCAGAAAGAGCAATAAAGGCTGCTCTTAACATTGGGGTCCTGATGGTGGGATTTTCATGTGCGTGGGCAAACATTTGGTTCTACCACAAGCTATTTCACCTGTCATGCTTGGTGGTAGGAGATCAAAACGAAAGCCCCGCTATAAGCGGGGCTGAGCAGGAATGGGGCTAGAGTTTCTATCCTACTTGCCGTACACCAGCACTACGAAGGAATCGGGCACCATCTTTGCACGCGGCCTTGGTTGTCCTGCCGCTGCTTCCGGAGCTTTCTCGAAATCGGCTGTAACCGTGATGAGATTGTGTGTCTTCTCGTCAATTGCCATTGTGCGTGCACGCGGCCTGGTGGGCACAGTGGCTGCAACATCGAAGGAAGCTGGCGAATTTTCCTTCACGATCGTGATATTGCCGCTTTGACCGTTGGAGCTATAGGCTTGCTTAAGTACTTTGTCGAAGGCCGCCGCGTCCGTGCCTTTCCCAATCGGAACCGTCTTTACCACTTTGCCGCTATTGCCGTCGAGCACGGCCATCATCTCGTTATCGCATGAGGCGAAAAGCAGTTCGTGGTCGGCGTCGATTGCGAGCCCGCTGGGCGAGTCGCACGGCTTAAGCGACCAGTGATTCAGGACTTTGAGGTCCTTTGCATCCAGCTCTACCATCTCGGACTTGTCTTCTAAATTAGCGAAGACTTTGCCTTTGCCGTCTGACACTGCGAATTCCGGCTTGCCGCCTAGATCTATGGTTCCCGCAACACTGTTGTCTTTGATTTCTATGACGGTTGCGTTGTTGCTGCGCCCATTGAAGGCGAAGACTCTTTTCGTTGCCGGATCAAAAAGAATCGCGTCCGGATTAGTGCCTGCTTGCACCTTGCCGGTCGACTTCAGCGAATCCAGATCGAACACTACCACGGAGTTATCGCGCCCGTCGCTGATGTAGCCCTGCTTATTGGTTTTGTCCAGGACGATGCCGTGCACCCCTTTCAAATCGGGAATGTCGCCTTCAAGTGTTCCTGTATCAATGTTGAGAACCTGCACATGCGTGCCGCGCGATATATAGAGCCGGCGCGAGGACGCATCCATCGTGAGGTAATCCCAGCCCGTATCGCCCGACAGTTTGTACTCGTGAATTTGATGGTATCCGCCGGCTTGAGAAGCTTGCGCCATCGCGTATGCACAGGAAAGCGCCAGGCCAAATAGCAGGAACATGGTGGTTCTAATCCGAAATCGCATAGTCTCCCTCAGCTGAGAATGACACAGTAGATGACCAACAAAACTATACGGCAGAGGAGCGAGCAGCGGCATGCTCATTCCAAAAATACAACCAGAGGGTGTCAAGATGAAAATCTGTTGATAATCGTGTGTTCGGATCTCAGCGAGTTGCGCCCAGTCGCGTTCAGTGTGTGGCGAGAACTCGCTGATGATCCTCGATCAATCCCATCATCGGCTATTTATCGTTTGCCGCAAGCCGACCAAGCTCGTCGTTCTAGATACAGCCTGGGATACAGCGGGCCATTCTGATGGCATGGCTTTCGATTCAGCTCACAAACGCATCTATGTACCTGGAGCTGAGGGATATAGCCGTGTACCAGTGGAAGGATCCTGACCAATATGAGATCACCGTCAAGGTGCCGACGGCCCCCGGGGCGAAGACACGTGTTCTTGGTTCCGGAACTGAACCGGTTGTACTTGGCGGCGTCACCGGGCGAAGATAGATACGGTTGCTCGCGTGTTAGCGTTTGAGACTCTGCCATAATTTTCGTCCTGGAGGAATCGTGATCGAGCAGCGTTCGTGGAAGTTGAGAGCAGGCATTTGTGCGATAGTCCCACTACTCTGTGCCTGCGCTGGTGCGCAGCAGAGCGGCAGTCCACCCGTAGTTCAGAGCCAGCCTGCCGCGATCGATTCGAATGCGCCTGTCGTGATTACGCTTCTGGATGCATTGCGGCGAGCGCGCAACCTCGACACGACTTATCGCACCGCCCTGACCGCGGCTGGAATTGCGCACGAAGAGCACGTACAGGCGCGCGCTGGGCTCCTGCCTAGTGTGACCTACAACAATGAGTATCTGTATACCCAGGGGAACGGTACTTCCACGCCCAGGTACATCGCCAACAACGCGGTTCATGAGTATGTCAGTCAGGCGAATGCTCACGAGCAATTGAGTGTTGGACAATTTGCCGATCTCAGTCGAACTACTGCTGCAGAGGCGGCAGCACGAGCCAACGCTGAAGTCGCTACGCGCGGGCTGGTCGCAACTGTTGTGAAGACGTACTATGCCGAGATTGTAGCCCGCCGCAAGTACGCTAATGCACAACTTGCAGCCGACGAAGCTCAGCGCTTCTTTGATCTAAGCCAAAAGCTGGAGCAGGGAGGCGAGGTTGCCCATTCCGACGTAATCAAGGCCCAGCTACAAGCCAACGATGCTAAACGCGCGCTTCGCGAAGCCGAACTCGAAATGAACCGCAGCCACATCGAACTGGCGCTGCTCGTCTTCCCAGATTTTAACCAGAATTACTCAACCGTCGATGATTTGCGTCTGCCCCCGCCCTTACCCCCGATGCAAGAAGTGGAGCAACAAGCGAAGAGCAGGAATCCACAGCTTTATTCAGCCATGCAGGCACTACGTGCGGCGGGATATGAAGTGCGCGTATCGCAAGCCGCATACTTGCCCACACTATCGCTGGACTACTTCTACGGAATCGATGCTCCGCAGTTCGCCGTGCACACGCTCACGCCGGAAGGTCCGATCCGCAATCTCGGGTATTCGGCAATTGCAGCCCTAAACCTTCCAATTTGGAACTGGGGAGCTACGCGCAGCAAGGTGAAGCAAAGCGAACTTCGGCGCGAGCAGGCGCAAATAGAGTTATCGGCTGCGCAACGCAAGCTCCTCGGCGATCTGAAGACCTTCTATGCGGAAGCCGAAGCCGCGAAAATCGAACTCGACGTGCTGCAACAATCTGCTGACTTGGCTGCCGAGAGCGTGCGACTTACGAACCTGCGATATCGCGGCGGCGAAGCCACGGCGCTGGAAGTTGTTGACGCGCAGAATTCGTTAGTTACGGCCCGCAACAATTATGATGACGGCCAAGCTCGATACCGATTGGCGATCGCTAATCTGCAGACCTTGACGGGCGTCTTCTAATTTAATGGCAACTCGACTCATTGTGCGTTCAACCCGATGGTTCGCGGTCCTGGTCCTTCTACCGCTCGCGGCGTGTTCA
>QIBA01000034.1:117945-131260 GCA_003225175.1 Acidobacteriota bacterium | reverse complement strand
CGCTGCTCTTTCCCATCAATCAGGCAACGATCACTCCCAAGATCGCCGCCCCCGTGTTGAAGACGTACGTAACCCGCGGATCGAAGGTTCATCGGGGACAGTTGCTGGTAGAGCTCGAGAATAAGGATCTCGCAGCAGCCGCTGAGGAAGGTCGTGGAAGTCTGGAGCAGGCTCAGGCGCAGACGGATATTGCGACGAAAAATTCCATACCTGAGGAATTGCAGAAAGCTGAGACGGATACGCGAGCGGCAAAAGAGAATCTGGATGCCCAGCAGAAGCTTTTCGACAGCCGCCAGAACCTGTTCAATCAAGGTGCGATCCCGCGAAAGGATCTCGATGCCGCAGCAGTCGCTTTGGTTCAGGCTCGGGCCCAGTTCGAGCAGGCGCAGAAGCACCTCGATGGACTGAAAGCCGGAGGAAATCAGAACGCAATCAAATCGGCCCGCGCGCAACTCGTCGCTGCAGAGGGCAAGCAAAAGGGGGCGGAGGCACAGCTTCAGTATTCGCAGATTCGGAGCCCGATTGAGGGCGTCGTCACTGACGGACCGCTGTATCCGGGAATGCAGCCCCAGGCAGGTGCGTCGCTGATCACTGTGATGAACCTATCGCAAATGATCGCAAAGGCGCACATTCCGCAGAGCCAGGCTGCATTATTGAAGAAGGGCGACGATGCAAGCGTCAAGATGGCGGGCGTTGAAGACGAAATCAAAGGCAAAGTCATTCTCGTCAGCCCCGCCCTCGATCCCGGCAGCACAACCGTCGAAGTCTGGGTTCAAGCTGCCAATCCCCAGGGCGTGCTGAAAGCCGGATCGTCGGCATCGCTGGCGATGGTCGCACGTACCGTTCCCGATGCCCTGATCGTTCCAGCTGAAGCATTAGTGACCGATGAGGAAGGAAAGAAGTCGGTCATGGTCATCGGCAGTGACGGTATCGCCCAAAAACGGGAAGTCGAAACCGGCGTGCAAACCAGCAACTCGGTGCAGATCGTCAGCGGAGTCAAGCCCGGAGAGCAGGTAGTGAGCACCGGCGCCTACGGTCTGCCAGACAAGACCAAAGTGAAGATCGAGGCCCCAGCCGCTCCCGGCAAAGAAGGCGGTGATCAAGGAAAAGACAAAGGCGAAGGCGGGAGCGAGCCGTAAGCATGGCGACGAAGATCACGCCAATCGACGAAGCTCCTCGCGCTGCGGTTCCGCTACCCGACTACTGGTTCTCGCGTTTTTCGAAGCCGCTCATCTTTTTAATCATCGCGCTGGCGATCATGGGAGTGTATCTCGCATTTACGATCCCTGTCGCCGTTTTCCCAGAAGTGAACTTCCCGCGCATCATCATTGGTATCGACAATGGCGTGATGCCTATCGATCAGATGATGGTCACGATTACCCGACCGCTAGAAGACGCGGTGAACAGCGTTCCCGGACTGCAGCGCGTGAATTCAATTACGAGCCGCGGTTCTGCGGAGATCGATCTCTTCTTCAACTGGAGCGTCGACATGGTCCAGACGTTGCAGTTGGTGAACTCCGCCGTAGCACAGGTGCAAACCTCGCTGCCGAACACGGCAAAGATCGATACACACCGCCTTACCTTCGCCAGCTTTCCCATTTTGGGTTACAGCCTCACATCAGATTCGGTTCCGCAAACGCAGCTTTGGGAACTTGCCACTTACACACTAAAGCCACAGATCAACCGGCTGGATGGCGTTGCGACGGTTCTGGTGCAAGGCGGCGAAGAGCCGGAGTATCTGATCACGCCGAATCCTTCCAAGCTATTGAGCGCCAATGTCACGGTTCAGGACATACTCACTGCAGTCGCCAAAACCAATACCGTTGACTCTCCCGGCCTTATTCAGGAGAGCCATCAACTCGTGTTAGGCCTGGTGAACGGGCAAGTGCGAAGCCCTGAGCAGCTCGGCGAAATCGTCATCAAGATCAACAACGCTGGAATTCCAATTCACATTGCGGACGTAGCGACCGTGAGCAACGGTACGAGACCGAAATACACTGTCGTGACTGCAAACGGCAAGCCTGCAGTGTTGCTGTCGATTAATCGCCAGCCGGACAGTAATACCGTGAATGTGGCCGATGAAGTGAACGCAAAGGTTGTCGAGCTTAGGAAGTCGCTTCCTCCAGGCATCAAGTTCGAACCCTACTACGATCAGTCTGGGCTGGTGCGCGATTCGATCAAGAGCGTGCGCGATGCCATTCTTATTGGTCTGGCACTCGCCTCGATTGTCATCGTCGCATTCCTGCGCGACTGGGGCAGTTCAGCAGTCGCAGGAATGGTGATTCCGATTACGATCGTGATCACTTTTGTAGTGCTGAAGGCGCTTGGGGAAAGCTTCAATCTAATGACACTCGGCGGACTGGCCGCCGCGGTTGGTCTAGTCATCGATGATGCCATCGTCGTCATTGAGAATATCGTTTTGCATCGCGATCTAGGACAGGGAACGTTTCAGGCGATCTACAGCGCGCTGAGAGAAGTCACACCACCCCTGATCGGCTCGACTGTCACTCCTATCGTCGTGTTTCTGCCGCTGATTGCGATTCACGGTGTCTATGGAACATTCTTTCGTGCGTTAGCAATCACCATGGGCGTCTCTCTCTTCACCTCGCTTGCGCTGGCACTTACCTGGACTCCGAATCTGAGCCAGTACTTTGTTCGTCGAAAGGTCAAACATGAAATCGATGAAGTGGTCTCGGAAAATTGGAGCGAGCGCGAGCGCCTCGAACACATGATCGAAGCTGAGGAGGCGTCATATGGTAGGCGCTTCCGGGCAGTCGTGGACTTTTACGAGCGCTGGTTGCGACGCGCTCTAGAACGACCGCTGCTGCTCGCGGCCTTGAGTGTCGTGCTGATCGTTGCTTCCTACCTCTGTTATAGAGCTCTCGGCACTGGACTCCTACCTGCGATGGACGAAGGCGGCTTCATCGTCGACTACATCATGCCTCCGGGAAGTTCATTGGCAGAAACTAACCGGGTGATCAGCCACGTTGAGCGGATGATCCGTTCTGAGCCGGACGTTCAAAGCACTTCCCGCCGCACGGGCTTGCAACTTGGATTGGCGGCGGTGACCGAGGCGAATAGCGGCGACATTTCCGTGAAGCTTAAGCCAAACCATGAAAAATCTTCCGAGGAAGTAATTGCCGATCTGCGCGAGAAAATCAAGCAGCAGGAGCCGGAGTTGGATACTGAATTTCCACAACTGCTGCAGGACATGATTGGCGATCTCACCAGCGCTCCTGAGCCAGTTGTGATCAAGCTCTTTTCCAACGATTCCGAGCTCCTTGCCAAAGTGGGACCACAAGTGGCAGATGCCATTTCGAAAATTAAGGGAGTGGTCGACGTTCAGAATGGCATTGAGAACACTACGAGCGGGCCAGCTGTGAATTACCAGATCGATCCACCCACGACTGCCCGTGCAGGATTCACTCCAGACGAAGTGGCAATCGACGCTGCGGCAATTCTGGAAGGGGAGCCTGCGGCAACTCCCGTCGTGGTGAATGATCGCGCCTACACGGTGCGCGTCCGTTTTCCGGATGCGAATCGCACCAACATCGAGGCGATGAACAACACCTTATTAGTAAGCTCTGCTGGCCGGACTGGAACTCTCGGGTCGCTGGCGACTGTTACGCAGATACCGGGGCAGATGGAGATTCGGCGCGAGAACCTTCAGCGTGACCTGCAAGTGACGGCCAGACTCGAAGGAGTAGATTTGGGCACCGGCATGGCCAAAGTGCAGAATGAAATTGCCAAGCTGAAGCTGCCTGCATCTATCCGAATCGAGTATGGAGGGCAATACGCAGACCAGCAGCAGACATTCCGCGATCTTCTGTTCGTGTTCGTCATGGCTCTGGCATTCGTGTTTGCAGTCTTGCTGTTCGAGTTCCGCAGCTTCTCGGCGCCCGCTGCCATTCTTTCTTCCGCGCTTCTCTCGACCGCCGGAGTCTTCCTGGCACTGTTTATCACGAGGACTGACTTCAGCGTTTCCGCGTTCATGGGACTCATCATGGTGATCGGTATTGTGGCCAAGAACGGAATCCTGCTGCTCGATGCTGAACACGAATTCCGACGCGCGGGTTTTGAGCCAGAAGATGCGATGATGCGCGCCGGCCGACGACGTTTGCGCCCAATCGCAATGACTGCCATAGCGGCCGTGGCGGGCATGCTGCCTCTTGCCTTTGCACTGGGCGCCGGATCAGAAATGCTTCAGCCGCTCGCCATTGCGGTCGTCGGTGGCATCCTCATTTCTATGGTGCTATCCCTTCTCGTCACACCTGCCGTGCACTTCTATCTCACCGGAAGAAGAGAAGAAGCGGCAACACGATAAGCTTGAGAGCATGCCCATCGAAGTGGTGTTCTTCGACGTAGGCAACACCCTGCTGTTTCCCGATCACGAAAAGACACTAGCTCCATTGTGGAGGCGTGGAATTCGTCCGACTGATGCCCAGCTCTTCGCTGCGGAACGCGTGGCGCGTCAGGAGATGGACCTTTTTGTTTCACAAACTCGGAAGGTCGATCAGCAGTATTGGGAGACTTACTACGCACATCTGCTGCGCACGCTGAACATCAGCGACATTTCTTTGCGACTGGAGTTAGTGAACCTCGTTCGAACCTCATCCAACTGGAGTCGAATGCATCCCGGGACGACAGAGGTGCTTGAGTCGATGCGAAGGAAGTATCGACTCGGTGTGATTTCGAATTCCGATGGGCACATGGCGGAACGGCTTGCGTCTGTCGGTTTGGGCGAATACTTCGAGCATGTGATCGATTCCGGCAGCCTAGGATACGAGAAGCCCTCGCCCAAAATATTTCAAGCGGCACTCGCTGCGATGCAAGTTGCGGCGGATCGGGCTCTTTATCTCGGCGATATCTACTCAATCGATTATCTTGGAGCGCAACACGTTGGCATGCACGCGATGCTCATGGACGTCGCGGGAGTTTACCCGACCAGGAATTTGCCAAGAATTGAGTCGCTTGACCGATTGCGAGACGCGATTTCAGGGTCTTACTGCTAGCCGCAGCTTTCACCATACTCTACATATTTGATCCGACGGCTTCGTCATGGGCTGGCCAGCCTTACAGGAGAACGACTCCGTGAAGTTCGGCATGTTCACAACGACGCCATTAATTCGGTACCTGGCAGGCGAGTGTGGATCAGTGAGAGCGCGCAGGCGTGCATCTTCGGGACGAGTGTTCTCGCATGCCCACTGTGCAAAGCCGACAAAAAACCTCTGATCAGGACTCAGGTCATCTGCCGGTTGGAGGTTCTTGTCCTTGGTTGCGTCTTTCCACGCGATGTATGCAAGAATCTCGCCCCCAAGATCGGCAACGTCTTCGCCCAGCGTGAGCTTGCCATTGATATGCACATCATCGACAACTACATACTTTGAGTATTGGTCTTCGATGCACTGCGTCCGCTGCGTAAACTTCTCGGCGTCTTCCTTCGTCCACCAGTCGCGCAGGTTACCCTTGGCGTCGTATTTGCGACCTTGATCATCGAAGCCGTGGGTTAACTCGTGTCCGATTGTGCCCCCGGTATTTCCGTAATTGGGAGCGTCGTCCATCTTGGCGTCGTAGAGCGGCGGCTGCAACACTCCGGCGGGAAAGTTGATGTCGTTCATGGCCGGATTGTAATAAGCATTTACGGTTGGTGGCGTCATGCCCCATTCGGCGTGATCGACCGGCTGCCCGATCTTATTGATGCGTCGGTGCGACTCAAACAAGTTGGCGTTGCGAATGTTGCCGACAAAGTCTGTTGCTGAGATTTTCACCGAACTGTAGTCGCGCCACTTGTCGGGATATCCGATCTTGTTGCGCATGCTTTGCAGCTTTAACATCGCCTGCCGCTTTGTTTCAGGACTCATCCAGTCGAGCTGCTGAATGCGCTGCCCCATCGCGTCTTCGATGCGACGAACCATATCCAGCGTGCTGGCCTTGAGCTCGGGAGAAAACACCTTCTGCACATAAGCCTGCCCCAAGGCTTCGCCGAGGTCATCATTCACGTACTGAACGCATCTTTTCCATCGAGGCTGTTGCTCTTTTGCGCCTCGCAGGTACTGGCGATAGAAGGCGAAGTTTTCGTCTACGAATGGCTGCGAAAGATAAGGCGAATAGGCGTTTGCGATGTGGAAGCGGAGATAGTTCTTCCAGTTGCCGAGTGGCTCGTTTCCCAACTCGGAGTTGAGAGCTTTGAAGAACGGCGGTGCGGTCACGTTCAGAATTTCGAACGGAGGCGTGCTTGCTGTCTTGAAGAATACCGGCCAATCGAAGTTAGGAGCTAGCGCCTGCAGGTCAGCCACTTTCATCTTGTTCTTGCGTTTGTAGGGATCGCGACGCTCCACGCGTGTGAGCGACGCTTCAGCTAACCCCGTTTCCATGCGCATCACGTCCTGCGCTTCTGCTTTCGCCTTGTCTGGCAAATCGCCGAGAAGCTCGAATAGTTTTTGCACGTGCTGCACGTAACGCTCGCGCGTTTCTTTCGATTTCGGATCATCCTTCGTGTAATAGTCACGATCAGGCAGTCCCAGACCGCCCTGATTGATACCGGCGATTTGCTGTTCGGAGTTATCGGGATCCTGAATCGAAGATGATGCAAACATCGTTGTGCCCGCTGCTTCGAGCTGCAAGCTAGCTACAAGAGCAGCCAGACCGTGCACGGACTTCAACGCAGCAATCGCATCCAGCTCCGGTTTGATCGCCTGAAGGCCGCGCTTGTTCACAGCCGCTTCGTCCATACAACCGGAGTAGTAGTCGCCAATCTTCTGAGCCACGGCGTCTCGCTGTTTGGTTCTGGCCGCTTCCTCAAGAATGCCGCGCAGGAAGACGAGATTGTCCTGATACAGCTTGCCGTATACGCCCCATGAAGTTTGGTCTGGAGGAATTGGATTCTTCTTCTGCCAGCCGCCGCACGAGTACTGATAAAAATCTTGGCAGGGATCGATAGCTTTATCCATCGACGTGAGATCCAGGCTCGGCGAATAGGGCAATGTAGGCTCAGCAGAAGAACCATTCTGTTGTTGGCCGAGCGCCAGGTTCGCGCTTGCAATCAAAACAGCTAAAGAAATCACACGCAGGACTGAAATGGAGAAGGTTGTCAAGAGTGTCTGCTCCAGAAAGTGAACGCAAGAGTAACAGAAAAGCAATAATTGCCTGCACTGATTATGCGAGCAGAGAAAAGGTCAACTGGCTAGTACAACACTAATGTCATCCCACACCAGCCAATGCCGATTCAGATCACCGGCGCCATGCTTTGTATAGAAGCGCCGGGCGGCTGTGTTCGCCGGATCGACATCTACGCAAATCCGTCGTGCTCCGTGCTCAGCAAACCACTCAGCCAGTCGCCGAAGGAGTTCCAGCGCGACTCCGCTCCCTCTCCTGCTGGGAATCACGTTAATCCACTCCAATTCCCCGTCGCAGTCATTCCGGCGCGTGAGGTGCCCAGCGACGAAGCCGACCATGAAATTAGTCTGCACTGCAACAAACACGACACGCTGTTTCAGGCCATGCTGCGGGTGGAATTTACAATCCATGTAGCCGTCAATTCGATTTCTCCAGTAATTCTCTTCGCCCCATTCCAGCGAACGCAGGCGTGCCATAGCGGGAATGTCGGACTTGCAAGCCTGTCTGTAGGCGATCGCACTCATGGAACTCATTATTGCCTAAGGCTCGGATTCCGCCATCATGATCCAGCGCGACGTGCTCTGCCTGAAAGAGCGGATATCGGCTTAGCAGGAGCTACTCCCGTATGAATCCTTCAGAGCCCTCAATCATCAAATTCATGCGCTTCGGATTTATGGAAAGAGGAAAAACTATGTCACTCCGTCCGGTCAAACAGATTATTCAAACCACGCCCACGATCGAAGGCGCCGGCGTAAAACTGCAACGCGCTTTCGGCTTTGGTAAGACCAAGGAGTTCGATCCTTTCCTGCTGTTTGACGATTTTCGCAACGAGAATCCCGCGGACTATCTCGCGGGTTTCCCGTGGCATCCGCATCGCGGTATCGAGACCATTACCTATGTTCTCGCTGGTTCTGTAGAACACGGTGACAGTCTCGGCAACAAGGGCAAAATGACAGCAGGCGACGTTCAATGGATGACTGCCGGCAGCGGAATTCTCCATCAGGAGATGCCCAAGGGAGACACGCAGGGCCGCATGCATGGTTTCCAGCTTTGGGCCAATTTGCCTTCATCGCTCAAGATGACCGATCCGAGGTACCAAGATATTCCCTCAACCGCCATTCCTGAACTCATGGAAGACGATGGCGCACGTGTACGCGTGATCTGCGGAGAATTCGGCGGCAAGCGCGGACCAGTGGAAGGTGTAGCTGCTGATCCGAACTATCTCGATATTTCTGTTGCACCCAACCAGCGCAAGCGGCTCAAGGTCGAAACCACGCGCAATGCGTTCGCTTATGTGTTCGTCGGCTCCGGCACATTTCGGGATGCTTCAACTCCACGCGCTGTTCTTACTGAGTCTGGAGTCGATCCGAACGCGACTCCTATGTACGACGTCAAGAATCACTCGCTCATTCTCTTCGATCGAGGCGACGAGATCGTGGTTCAGGCGGGCGACGAAGGTATCCGCTTCCTTCTCGTATCCGGCAAGCCAATCTCGGAACCCGTAGCGTGGTACGGTCCGATTGTCATGAACACACAAGAGGAGATTCGCCAAGCCATCGGCGAATTGCATACTGGAGCTTTCATTAAGCACCGCTGAAACATTGCAGAGGGGCACAGGAAGGAAGAAGGCCCGGCGGTCTCCTACCTGCTATACTCTGATCAGCGGATTCGCTATTTTTTCGCGATTTTCCTGCCACTTAGACAAGTCGGGGAGTGGCTCAGCCTGGTAGAGCACCTGGTTCGGGACCAGGGGGTCGGAGGTTCAAATCCTCTCTCCCCGACCATTCTTCATTTTTTACTCTTTCAAAGATCAGATCGAACGGCTTTCTGTATGTAGGCGTGAGGTTTAGGCCGTCGGTCGTGCAGTTCAAAAGCACAGATTTGAGCAGTTGGCCGCGTTCGGCGTGATTCCGCGTAAAGTACAGAGAATAAGCACGATTCGCGAGTTCTAAAGTTCGCTGTGCCGTGAGGACGTTTGCGGCGGAAACGGGCGTTTCGAGCCGGTGCAGAGCGGCTTCGAGCTCTATCTCCTGCTCATGCCAGTCGCGCATCTTGCGCGTCCACATCTGTTTATCGAGTTTTCCGTCCAGCTTGTCCTCGTACGCCTGATCCATACGGGTGCGCAATGTTGCGAGTCGCTGTTGCGCGCTTGTGATTTGAGCAGCACGTTGAGCTTCTGCACGGCCCTGGTCTGCGCTCATAGAGTTCACAATCGCAGTAACAACATGCTCGGGAATATAAATGTCCTTCAGAATGCTGCCGAGCTGGTCAGACAGTTTCGATTCAGGAGTGTACGGTAGATCGCACTTTCCGCGTCCGTACGAACAGCGGTAATAAACGTATTTTCCTTTGTGCAACTCCGTCGTGACCGTGCAACCGTCGTGTGCGCACGAGAGTAGGCCAGCAAATGCAAAGTGATGCTTCCGCAGCTTGCCTTTGTGTCGGCCAGTGAAAACGTTCTGCACGCGCTGGAATAACGCCGCATTGACGATGGGCTCGTGAACGCCTTTGTACTCGATTCCTTGCCAGCAGAAGAACCCAAGATAGAACCGGTTCTTCAGCATCTTCTCTAGATAAGAACGCGGAACAAGGAAGCCGGTTTCTGATCGCGTTGCCTTCCGCAATGATGTGAGAGAGTGTGTCCCCGAAGCGTACAGTTCAAATATGCGCTTCACCGCCGGCGCTTTTTTGGGATCTACATCGATCCCGCGCATTAAACGATTGTTGCTGTATCCGAACGGCGCGTGACCCGGGTAGATACCTTGCTCAGCTTTCTCGCGCATTCCTTTTTTCACTTCTTCGCGAAGGTTCTCCGAGTAGAACTTCGCCACCGCCACATGAACGTCATGCGTGAAGCGGACTTGGGAACGCGAATCTTTCCCAATCACGGTGCTCTCTTTTACGAGATGAATCTCGATATCGCGTTCCTGCTCCATTTGCTCCACTCGAAGCGCATCCGTCCGGTTTCGGTACAGCCGATCAGTCTTCTCCACCAACACCACACGGCACTGCTCATCAGTTTCGAGGAACCTGAGCATGTTGCCGAATTCCCGCCGTCCTGGGTTCTTGGCGGATTCAACATCAACGAATTCCCGAACGACTTTCAATCCGCGCTGGCGCGCATACTCCTGTAACAGCTTCAGTTGTGCGGGGATCGAATATCCCTCGCGCTCCTGCTCTCGACTGGAAACTCGAGCGTAAATCACTGCGGTATTCATACTGTTCTCTTTCTAGGAGTCGCCTTACGCATGCGCTTTTCTTTCCGCCACCGCGCGGCGGCGGCCAGCTTGGCGATTTCTGACCGCCGTTCCGGCGCGATTACTGCTAATCGCTTCTTTCCGCCGATGCTCCCTTGGTGACGGAACATCTCCCTGATTTCATCCGGCAGCTTCATGAGATGCTTGCAGGATATGCTTAGGGGGATAGAAGATCAAGCGTTGGAGATTCAAGCAGATGAGGTTTGTCTTCTTCCTCATTACGCGCCACCGAGTTCGCCGCACAAGGATTCAATCTGTCGCTAGAGTCCTCCTCAGTTGCTGTATACGCGCACTGGAGTGCTTTGAAGAGAGCTGTTGAGCCCCACCAGCATTCTTCTTTGGCAAGCGCGTGTATACAGCTTTTACAGAAGAGCACAACAGGGAAGCATCGTTGCATCCGTGGACTAACGCCGACAGTCGAGAGAATCAACGCCAGCGAATATTCTGCCGGTCTTGAGCAGCAACTACATGATTTTGCCATTGCGATTTGCCTCCAAATCCCATTTGTCGAGTGTTTTGAAGAAACTGATCAGCGCCGAGAGCGCACTCGCATCTAGAGCATCGGTCTCGGCAGTTACGAGTTGTTCCGCGCACATCGGTGCGCGACTGACGATTGAGCGGTCACCGCCGACGTCGGCGGTCGTTTGCAGTTTTCGCCTGCTCGCCACGAGTCCACTCCGCGATTGATTTCGGTTGTGGATTGGCAGCAATGGAAAGGAGAGAGTGGGTCAAAGGGAATGGGTTAAGGAGAATGGGTTAAGGGAAAGGAGTCCGCCCTGTGGCTGTCCCGTTTTGATTCTTGGTCGCGCAGTGGCGGGCTCTGCGCCCGCCACTGCGCTTGCTGTTCGTGTCTCTTGATTTTTCTGCGACGCACAAAAGTGGGTTGTTCCTGATCTTTGACAATCCAATCGTCAGCTTTCGGCCAAGTTAGCTCGGTGATGCTGGGCACGGGAGGTCTGACGCTGTAGGGTTTTATGTTCTCGACCAAGCTACCGAGTACAAGTTTTTGGATTGTACGGTTGGTTCGCAGCAGTCGCTGATAGGTGTAGGTGCGGCGCTTGTCCGCCGTTACAACCAGCAGATCCAGATCGTGCCGCAAGTGACGAAGCAAGGGCAGGTACTGCCGAATGAATAGCCGTAGCCTTCGCACTATGCCTGGTTGGGGTAGTTCGACGGCGGCAACTGTGATGCGACCGCTCGGGAACCAGAGAACGAAATGCTCGCGCACATAGGGCTTGCCGTTGCGCTGCGGCAGAACGCTCAATGGGCAGCCCGCATTTTCAAATGTCATGATTTTTTCTTCATGGTCGAAGACGAAATGCGCCGGCCAGGAGTGTGCTTCGAGATAGAAATGCACGCCCAACAGGCGGGCTTCCACGGTCGTCAGAGAATGTCGTCGGCGGCTGCTGGAATCCGGTCCGTGCAGGCGAGTCGCCGACTTAGTGACCTGATAGACGATCGGATACTTCGTCACGCGCCGCAGAAATCCGAGCCGCTGCAGCATCCTCAAACGCGCCCGAACCCGTTTACCAGACTCTCTAACCCCGATGCCCTCCGCCTGAAGCGCCGTGCAATAGCCGCCAAGGTGGACGAGCCGCGTCAAGAAGTCCTGTGAGACCTCATCTAGCAAAGCCTCGCGCTTCGCGAACGATCCTGTCATGCAGATTCACTCCAATTTCGATTTTGGTGTGGGTTATCTGAACCGGTTTGGCTTTTGGGGATCGGAGGGAAAAACTCGTTGGGATGTGACGGAGTGTTTCGGGCGAAGGCTGTCGGCTTCGGTTTTGGCTCAGATTGCCCGTACGCAGGTCTGTCAACCAGCTGCCGGGCAAAAAAGCCTTCTACATATACTAATGCACATCAATTCGGGAAAATCGAGCGCGTCTAAGGTGAAAAAATCTGAAAAAATGTCGCCTTAGAAAAATCTACATAGCTCCTGCTCGATTCGTGGTATCCCTTCACTCTTACTAATGGCCATCGAATCCGGGAAAATGGTCGCCCTTTTTGGAAAGAATTTTTGTCTCGTTGCCGACCGACGCTGATCTACCCGAGTTTGGCAGTGAGCACCCCTATATCTCCTAATGCCAACGAGTCGGGAAAAACGACCGCCTTGTCCAAAAAAGTTTGTCAGTCTGTAATCGTCCACCCGTTCGAGTCAGTTATCAGAAATGAGATACTGCCTCTATTCCTCCTAATTGCACATCGACTCCGTAAAAATGGTCGCGTTCTCGGCAAAAAATTTTGTCTTAGAACGTCTACATACGAATTGACGTGAGTCTGTCGAACGAAACTTGCACCCCTCCTGCCTATCGGCGCCAGCGGAACAGAGGCGGGCCAAAGCATTGGCCGCGCCGCGAGCCACATGACCGTGAATCGGGGAGCTAAGCCTGCTCCCCGATTGGCGGACAGAGGTACCTCCACGAGGAGGTACCGGTAACGGGAAGGGTATAAGGGAAATTTGTGCCTCCCCGTTTGCGGCAAATCTCGGCAGAGATTTGCCGCCTTCGAATCCATGTGGTCATCGACCCTTCGGCTGCCGCGGCAACGCCGCCGCAGCGGAAGGGTGTTGTAACCTGCCCTAAGACTCGGAACACTCGCAAACCCTTTTGTTCGCCACTCGAAAGTCTCTGACTAGCCAATCGTGAACAAGCGGCAACGCAATATTCCCCGCTCTTCCGATCGGCAGCTGCGCGAGCCCTCTATATCTCCTAATTGCACATCCAGTCGGGAAACAGGGTCGCTCACAGTCGCAAAATTAAAGACTGACTCCCGGGCTCGACTCATCGCTTGTAAAAATGCTCTCTACCCTTACTAAATGGCCATCGAGTTGGGAAAAATCCGTGCCTAACGCGAAATTTTTCTGTGGAATTCTTTTTTCTAGCCGATGTTTTGCTCTGCCTGGGGTTCGACCACATCACTATTCGCGCGCCTCTTCTTCGACT